>CBHXZU010000465.1:0-5368 GCA_966125105.1 uncultured Prosthecobacter sp. | reverse complement strand
ACCACTTGAGCGGAACGCTCGCGGAAGCGCTTCCCACGCAAATCGTCATCGATGTCGGCGGCGTTGGCTATCATGTGCTCATTCCTCTTTCGAGTTACGACAAACTTCCACCGGTTGGCTCGCAACTCAAAATCCTCACCCATCTTGCGATTCGCGAGGATGCGCATGTGCTCTACGGCTTCGTCACGCCCGCGGAGCGGGATCTTTTTCGGCTCCTTGTCTCGCACGTCAGCGGCATCGGACCGAAGACGGCGCTCGATGTGCTGAGCGGGACAACCGTCACGAGTTTCAAAGCGTGCGTGGTCGCCGGCGATATCGCCGCGCTTTCGAAGATCAAGGGCATCGGCAAGAAGACGGCCGAGCGCATCGTCGTGGAGCTCAAAGACAAAGTTGGCATCGCTGCGGCTTGGGAAGCAGCCAGCGCGGCGCATGCGCCCACTCCGGAAGAAGCCCGCATCACCGACGCCGTGCTCGCGCTCATCGCGCTTGGTTACAAGCAAGTTGACGCGCACAAAGCCGTGAAAGCCGTGGCTGCAAAGCAGCCTTCGGCGACAACGGAGGACCTCGTCACCGGCGGACTCAAACAGCTGTTATGAGACATCGCGACTCGCCGCGCCGGATTGGCGGGTAAGGATCGCTTCCCTCTGTAACACTAAAACGCAACTCGTGTATATTGCGCGTCCACTTCAAAGCGCGCCCCATAGCTAGTTTTCCTTCCCTTGGGCAAGCGCGCGATTGACGCCTAGCTATCGCAGTGCACCATCCGCATCCTTCAGGCGAGGAGGCAGCATGCGGATTCTCAGCTGGGCATTTGCAGATGAGGGAGCGGTCGCGGCGCGATCGAGCTCTGCACGTGCTTTGTATTCTGCAGGATCGGTTTTTCCCGTCGCGATCGTTGCTGCCGAATTTTCGGAAGTTCCAGTTCCCGGTCCCATATCGAGCCGCGCAGCCCTCATAACCGGCGGCTCTTCTCGCAAACTCTAACTGCAAACCAGCATGTCCACATTCCACGCATACACGACGTTCAAGCGCCCCGGACTTCATGTCTGGCGCGAAGACACAAACACGAGGCATTACCTCAATCCAACGAACCCATTGACCGGGCCGGGTTGGGTTGAGTTCAAATACGACTTCGAGCCCAGCATCTCGAATCCCGTTCGCTTCATGCTCTTCGAACTCAAAGAGGACGGAAAGCCGGGCGCGTGGGAAAAGAACGAGCACCAACGAACCCTCCCTCGCGATGCGAATGGCAACTTTGCCGATGACGTCTGGTTCTCGCAGGATTCCGGCCGCGTTCTGCTCAGCGATCCAAAGAGCGCGGCGCTGCAAGCTCCGCTGCGCATTCACCTCATCTCACGGGCTCGTTACCGCCCTTCGCAGCTTTACGTTTGGAATCCCGAAGCAGGAACGAACCGACGAGTGGACCAGACGGGCGAAGATCAACTCGGGCCATTCTTCGACGTTCAACTCCAGGGCACAGAACAGCGCTTTTTCTTGTTCAAGTTCATCCGTCGCCCCGACCCGCAGAGCGAGATCAAAGACTTCGAACCAGATCGCGCGAACCGCTTTTGGTGCGCGGCAGATGGCGCGGAGATTTGGACGCACAGCGAAGCGCCGGAAGTCACGACGGCTTTGCCCGCAAAAAAGCGGCTGCGCGTCCACTACCGCCAGGAGTTCCCGGAGACTCCCCTGCTCCATTACGGGCAGCACAACGCGGAAGCCTCAGCTGACGCGGCCGGGGTAGCAGAGGCGTCGAACTGTATCCGCTTCGACGTCGAGCTCTACACCGGCCTGGATTACGGTTTCAAGTTTCACAATCCCCCGCTCCCCAACCAGCGCGATTGGGAGCTTGGGTACGCGACTCGAAACGTCCGTATCACCGGCGATACGGAGTTTTGGACGCTCGAGGGCGACTCCAATCTCTTCACTGCGCTCCCTTCACCAAACCGGCAACTCGAACTCACGGTGTCCGCGAAGCCACCGTTTTCCAAACTCGGCTCAAATCTTTTCGCGCACGTTTGGGTGAATCGAGCCCGCGGCCCCATTCAAACCAACGTGCCGGTTGACGCGCAGGGCCGCGTCTCAATTGCCACCTACGCCGATGTCACCACGTCTGCGCGTTTCCACGATGACCGGGGAAACTGGGAAACTTGCGACCGTCACGCGGCGAAGCTGGAAGCAAACGGCGCGTCCGCCTTGCAACGGTTTGTCGTTCTCGAACGTTCCCCTTTGCTTGCTTCGGCTCCGCCCGCCGACTTGTTCAAGAATCCGCCGTTCAGGATCCGGCGACCCGGCGCCTACGAGGAAAATGGAGCGATCCATTTTATCGTTCACGCGCCGGGCGCAGGCCGGGCTCGCGTCATTGGAGAATGGACGAGCGGGACGAAACGCGCCGCGGAGATGCGGTGCACGGAAGACGGCGCGTACTGGTGGGCTCGCGTTCCGGTCACCGAAATCCTCTCGGCCTCCGGAAAGGCCGACTACCACGGCATGGAATACAAATTCCTCTTCAACGACGCGGATGAGTTCCAGGATCCGGCCGCCGGCTGGATGCCGGATTCGTGGAATAAAGGACCGTCGTGGCTAATCAACCACTCAAACTTCCAATGGACGGATGAAAACTGGCGCCGCCCGGGATGGGATTACCTGAACATCTACCAAATCCATGTGGCGCGCTTTACCAACCGCCACCAAAACGAGCCGCCGCTCCGGCGTGTTGCCCGTGAAATCGATTCGCAGGCCGGCTACCTGCGCGACCTGGGGGTCACAGCGATCCTGCTCCTGCCGCTGAACGAAGTCGGCACGCAAAATTCGTGGGGCTACGACCCGGCATTCTTCTATGCCATCGAGCACAGCTATGGCGGACCGGACGCCCTCAAGGAATTGGTCGATGCATGTCATCGCCGGGGCCTCGCGGTATTGATTGATGTCGTTTTCAATCATGCGGGATCCACCGACAACATCCTGTGGCAAGTCGCGCAGGAGAGCTTCTTTGACGGCGACACGGCGTGGGGCGCGATGATCAACTACGATCATCCGCAGTGCCGTCACTTTTTCGCGCAGAACCTCGTGTATCTCGCGAAGGAGTTTCACATCGATGGATTCCGCCTCGATCACACGGCGACGATCACGCACTCGAATGTGTGGGATCCGTGGAGCGGGTTTGTTCGAAAGCAAGGCTCCGGCGGTGGATGGGAGTTCCTCCACGCGATTCGCAACGCGCTGCATACCGAAGTCGATCCGCGCTGCATGCTCATGGCGGAGCACCTGCCGAACGAATGGGCGCTGACGAATTACGGTGGCCCGATGGACACCCAGTGGTGCGACGACTTCCACGATCGCATGGTCGAGGCGTGCAAGCGGCAGTTTGGAATGTCGCGCCTCGCTGAGGCTTTCAGATTGAGCCACACGTCATGCCAGCAGTGGTACAACGTGACGAATTATCCCGAGAGTCACGACGAAGTCGGGAACGTGCGCGACCGCGTCACCTTTGTCGCCGGCTGGGGCCAGGGCTACCGGATGTCGAAAGTCGCGGCGACGGCCACGCTTCTTTCACGCGGGATTCCGATGTTCTTCATGGGGGCCGAATCTGGAGAGGATAAGCAGTTCGAGTTCGGCAGTTCGGCGTCCCTTGACCTCGATCTCTACCAAAGCGACCGCGACAAACGACAGATTCGCGAATGGTGGCGAACGCTTTCACGCCTGCGCGTCGGGAATGCCGCGCTTTCCGGGCCATCGCCGCTCGACGTTCGGTTTGCAGAGGGGCAACTGCTGGCGTTCACGCGTGGAGATCGCCCTGACTATTTCGTCGTGCTGAACTTCGGCGGTTGGTCGGGATTCCAGCCGCTGTCGCAGCTGAATCTGCCCGATGGGACGTTTCGCGAGCTCTGGAACTCCACATGGCCGGCGTTTGCGGTCGGCGGGGAGAAGGAGGACGAGCACACGAATTGGGGACGCGATGCGCGGATCACCCGTGGAGACTGGCTTCACGTACCGGATTACGGCGCGGTGGTGCTGGAGCGAGTTGGATAGGCTAAGAGGCAACGCGCGAACTTCCATCTACGCGTTTGCGAGGGAGCTGAACCCGTTCAGAGATCGGCATGACGGTCCGCAGCTTTGTGGCAAGCCACGCCTCAAGGTTAGCCGCTTCGCGCTTTGTTTTACTTCGTCGGCGAGTAGTCGGTCGCTTTGAGGAAGAGAGACTTTACGCCGTCTTTCACCGTCAGTGACCCGCCACCGGCTTTCTCGCTGGCTTCCTTTGCGGCGATCCATTCGGGGTCCTTGCGGAACGAGTCAAAAGACGCTTTGGCAGTGTCCTGGTCTTTATGGCCCAGAAGATAGACCAAGGTGTTCTCCACACCGGGCTGATCGGGCATGAGCGTCCAGTAAAAGAGGTTTGTCATGCCGTGCTTCTGGAACAGCTTCATCGTGTGGTCGCGGAAGCGGCCGAGCAGGCGCTCGAGATTCCCGGGTGTCGTCGTGTAGGTGCGGAGTTCGAAGACGCGTGGCTCGGCGATGCTCGGTTTTACCGCGGGTGAGAAGTCCGTCGTCTTCAGGAAGGTGCTCTCCACCTTGTCCACCAGCTTGCCGTTCGCCTCGCTGGTTTTGACCGCGGCCTGCCAGTCGGGATCTGCCATGAAGGCCTTCCACGAGGCCTCACGTGCTTCGCGGCTGGGATATGCGAGAACGAAGTGCAGGCGTTGGTCGGCCGGATCAATCGGGACCCAATAGCCGATGCTCGTGATGCCGTGCTTCTCGAACAGCTTCATCGTGTGATCACGAAATCGACCGTGGAGTGTGTCCATTTTGCCCTGCGCCACGTAGTACACGCGCAGTTCGTAGCAGCGGGTGTCTTCGGCAGCCTGGGTCTTGAGCGTTGCGGCAGTTGCGGCGGCGAGCATCGTTGCGGCGAGGAAAGTCCGGCGATTCATAGGAAGTCCTTCGAGGCATGCCGAGACGCAGCGCGGGTGGCGAGCGGATTTTGTATTTGCGCGCGTATCTGATGCGGGGTGCGGGCTCGTGCCAGTGATCGCACTCCAGAAAAGTTTCCGGGACCGCTGAGACGCTCCGCACCGGCGATCCCTCCAAGGCAGGCTGAGACGCCTAACCTGCAATGTTGGCGCATGCGCCTAAATTCGACGCTAGCGCGGCACGATCCATGTGCCGGTGACGCGTTCGCCAGGGCCGCGGCCGGTGATCAGGCCGGCGATGCCAAGGATGCACAAGGTGATCACGACGCCGATCCCGTAGGGCCACACGCGGTGCTCCGGATGCCAAAACCACGAGTCGACCGTGTACTGCCAGATGGCTGCGCCGATCACGGGCGCGGAAGCGATGAGCGACCGGGCGGCCATGCGCCAGCGTTCGG
>CBHXZU010000464.1:0-5387 GCA_966125105.1 uncultured Prosthecobacter sp. | reverse complement strand
TCGAATTGCTCGCCACCGACGCCGTCGCCGGCATCCAGGACATGGGCGCAGCGGGTCTCACCTGCTCCACTTGCGAAACCGCCAGCCGCGGCGGCACGGGCGTGGAGATTGATTTGGCCAAGGTCCCGCAGCGCGAGACCGGCATGGTGCCTTACGAGACGATGCTCTCCGAATCGCAGGAGCGCATGCTCATCATCGTGAAGAAGGGCCACGAGAAGACGGTCGAAGATATCTTCGAAAAGTGGGACCTACCCTACGCGAATGTCGGCGAAGTGAAAGACGACGGCATGATGCGCGTGCTCGATCACGGCAAAGTTGCCGCGGAAATTCCCGCGAAGAAGCTCGCCGATGACGCGCCGATCTACGCCCGCGAATGGCGTCCGCGTCCGGAGCCTGACTCGATCGATTTCGCCGCCATCGCCCCGACCGACGAGACCGCCGCGCTAAAGGAATTGCTCGCCGACCCGACCATCGCTTCGAAGCAGTGGATCTGGCGTCAATACGACCACATGGTGCGCCTCGGCTGCGCCGTCCTCCCCGGCAGCGACGCCGCCGTTTTCCTCATCCGGGAGGCGAACAAGTTTGTCGCCGCGACCAGCGACTGCAACAGCCTCTACTGCCGGCAAGACCCTCGCGAAGGCGCCCGCATTGCCGTCGCCGAAGCAGCCCGCAACCTCGCGTGCTCCGGAGCCAAGCCACTCGCCGTCACCGACAACCTGAACTTCGGCAACCCGCATAACCCGGAACTCTTCTGGCAACTGCGCGAATGCGTCGAAGGACTCGCCGAAGGCTGCCGAGAGTTCAACACGCCCGTCACCGGCGGCAACGTGTCGCTTTACAACCAGAGTCCGGCTGGCCCGATCGATCCCACGCCGACCGTCGGCATGGTGGGTCTCATCGAGGACGCCGCGCACATCACCACGCAGGAGTTCAAGGCCGAGGGCGACATCATCATCCTTGCCGGCCCCGTGCTCGATCCCGCCGCTGGCGACCTAAGCCTCGGCGCCTCGCACTACATGAAGGTCGTGCAGGGCCGCAAAGAAGGCCGCACACCGCGTCTCAGCTTCGAGCTCGAGAAGAAGGTCCACGCCGCTGTGCTGGAGCTGATCAAAGCCGGCCTCGTTCGCAGCGCCCACGACTGCAGCGAAGGGGGCCTCGCGGTCGCGCTTGCGGAAAGCACCTTCGCCAACGGTCTCGGCGTCGAAGTCGAACTGCCCAGCGGTCCCGCCCTCGACAAATACCCGGCTCACGTCGCCGCCGCCGCGCTGCTCTTCGGCGAAAGCCAATCGCGCATCATCCTGAGCGTCACGCCTGCCAACGCCGACCAGGTCCTCGCGACCCTGGCCAAGCATGGCATCCCGCACAGCAAGCTCGGCAAAGTCACCGGCAACGAGCTGCGCATCAACGCCCACGGCGTTCACATCGCGCAGCCAGTCGCCGAGCTCAGCGAGATCTTCAACACGAGCATCGGTAACGAGATGTCCGCAGCGTAAGCTGCGGCTAAACCGCTCATCGCAGATCGCAAATAGGTCCCATAGGACACATGAGTCCTGTAGGACCGATTGCGCGTCTACGCCGCTCACTCCGAGCCTCCTCGAGTCTTCGACGCAGATATCGCGGAGAGCGCTTTACCGGGACCGCCAGGCGCCTCCCCACTGCCATCAAGTTAGCGGGGTGGGGCAAAAAAGTGGTTCATCCTGAACGAAGCGGCGAGGAACGAGCCCGAAGTGAAGGACCCCGGGCCATTCACGATCGGCATTTTACCCAGAAGTTGCCTGTTCTGTATCGCTGCTACTTGGGATATTCGGTGCGGGAGTTCTGAAATTAACGAGATGCCCTCGCGAGTGGCTCGGGGTCGTTGGCCGTTTGATTTCAGAGTTAGTCAGACGGCCCATCTCCGCTTCGCTCCGATTCTCCTCGTTACACTCGGTCAGGATGACAGACTTTATTACCCGGCTGTTTTCCTTAATTTAATGGGAGTGGAGCGGCGCCTGGCGGTCCCGGGAAAGCGTCTCAAGAGAAAACTCACCGTTCACGAGTTCGACCGCAACCGCACCGCCACCTCCACCTCCGCAGTCTGCGGAAACATATCCAGCGGACGGACGGCTTCGAGCACGTAGCGTTTCGCCAAACCGCCAAGGTCCCGCGCCAGCGTGGCCGGATCGCACGAGACGTAAATGATCTGCGCCGGCGGATACGCCTGAAGCATCTCCACCACTCTCGGCGCAAGGCCCGCTGCCGGCGGATCGAGGATTAGCGTTGTCTTGCTCAAGTCGTGAGTGGTCAGCACGTCGCCCAGCAACACCGCCACATCTCCCGCGAGGTATCGCTCATTCTCCCCGGCGACCCGCCGCGCGTGCGCCACGGCATGCTCGTTTTCCTCGATCCCCACGACCTTAGAAAACCGCCCAGCGAGGCGATGCGCGAAGAATCCCGCCCCGCAATACGCATCGACCAACACGTCGTGCCCCGGCTCAAGCCAACTCTCCACGAGCTTCACCAACTCCGCCGCCACGCCATCATTCGTCTGTTCGAAAAATTGCCCGCGATCGGCGGAGACCACTGAATAATCCCCATCCGGCAGCGCGCGCTGGCGCAGCTTCTTCAGCGATTCATTCACCCCCGGCTCCGCGATCACGCACTGCGCGATCGGCACGAGGCGATGCGACTTGTGCGCGTAAAAGCCAGCCACACCGCCTTCCACGTGCACGCGGATCCGGTTGCGAAATCCATATTGCTTCGGCGAAGCGACGATCGGCTCCATCGGCACTTCCTGCAACCGCCCGACCCGCCGGATCGTCTGCTCCACCTGGCGCTGCTTGAACTCGAGCTGCCGCTCATACGGCAAATGCTGGTAAGCGCATCCCCCGCATTTTCCAAAATACGGACAGGGCGCAGTCACGCGATCGTGAGCCGGACGCACCACCTCGACGAGGTCCGCCTCCACAAACGACTTCTTCGCCTTCCGCACCATTGCGCGCACGCGCTCCCCCGGCGCCGTAAAGGGCACGAAGTAGACCTTCCCCTCATGCCGCGCCACTCCCGCGCCACCAAAGGCCACGTCCTGGATCTCCAATTCAACAATCTCTTTCACCGGAAAAGAATGAGGCTTCCGCCTTCAGACGGAAGCCTCATGAAAAGCGAATCTAGATTTCGATTACGGGTAAACCGTCTCGATCTCGTTGTACTTCTTGCGGGTCTGCCAGCCGAGTTCCGGCGGGAACTCGGTGTAGCCACCGTGGATCCACGGGATATTCGAGCGATACGGCGGCTTGTATCCGCCATTGTGCGTCGGGATTGGGAAGGTGAAGAGTTCATACACACCCGAGTGGATGCGGAACACCGTGCGACCGATTCCCTTGATGATGCCGTAGCTCATCGCAGCCGCATTGCCCTCGCGCTCATTGATCAGGGCGATGGTGTGCGGAAACTCCGTGGAGCTATAAAGGATGTTGCTGAGCGCGCGACCGAGCTTGCGGGTCGGGCCGTAGTCGTTCAGCGGCGGGTCCTGGATGTCAGCCATGGCGGGCGCAGCCAACGCAACGACTGAAAGGGCAAGGAGGAGTTTCTTCATAGCGGTAGTTCGGGAAAACCAGATTTCGTGGATGTTTGCAAATGGGTTTTGCGTTAGAACTGCAATTTGCGCGGGCTTTTCCGAGAAAACGCACAACTTGAGCGCAACCGCTTGTGGGTGGCACAACGTACTGCCCGCGTCGTTGGAGTCGCTGCGCGCGCCGTTAATTCGCTCCGCATTTCGTTGGTGGATGCGCTGATTGCGTCGCCACGCGCGTGCTGCGCGTCGCCACGCGCGTGCTGCGCGTCGCTGGGCACGCCCCCTCCATCAGAACCAGGATTTGATGATCTCCCACAGATGTCCAAACCACTGGAGCAGGTAGGAGCCAAAGTAGATCCAAAGTCCCAAGTAAGCCCAAGCCAGAATGCCCAGGGTGTAGCCGATGATCACCATGATGCCGTCGCGGCAGAGCATCCCGATCACGAGGAAAATGATCGAAAGCGCTGGCGGGCCATTGGTGAGCGGAATCGGCAGCGGCAGCGCGAGGAAGAACCCTCCGGAGACGATTCCCAAGCCAATCAAGCTGACGTTTATGGGACCCGACACCATCCATTTCATTCGCGGCTTTGACCACCGCTCTACCTTTTCCATGAAACGCGCGATGAACGGGATGACTTTCTGAAGCGTGGAATACTCCAGCGTCGTCCGCATCACGAATGGCGGCAGCCAGGGCCGCCGCCGAACCATGAACGCCCATCCAATCAGCGCGATTGCGATCCCAAACGGAACCGAAAGGCCAGGAATGTTCGGAATCGGGAATGGAGCCGCGAGAAAAAGCACCATCAGCGCCCACCCCCGCTCCTTCAGATGCGCTGCAATCGATTCCAGGGACATGGCCTTGCCGTCGGCCGCTTCCAAGACTCCTCGCAGATCGGCGCTAATCGGATCCAGCACCTCCTCCACTGCCCGCGACTGGGTCACCGTCTCGCTCATGCAGTAGCCTGGCTTTTGGGTTCACTGCCGGCTTTGAGCCGGTCGGAGAGAAAGCCGTAGATAAAGAGGATTGCGGCCAGGATCCACGGCACGACCTTGACCATCGTGCCCACCCATGGCGCCGCCCCCGCGAGCAACGTGTCCAGGTGCACGTTCGTGTCCCCCTCCGGCACTTGCACGCCCAGCCAACTCAACACGCGATGGTCGTGGAAAATGATCGCGCCAGCCACGTGTCCCAAAACGGCACCGCCGAGCCAGACGATAAATCGAAACTTCTCCATCAGCCGCGAAATCAGCGTGCTCCCCCACACCACGAGGGGGATCGAGAAAAGGAGACCGAAAATCACCAACCCGAGGTGCATCACTCCCGTCGCCTGATCCTTCGCGATGTTCGCGATGGCCACGACGTTGTCGAAGCTCATGGTGATGTCGGCGACAATGATCACGGTAATCGCTTCGCGCAGAGTCCCCGCCGCGCGTGTGTGCCCGCCACTTTGAACCGGTGGCGATCCCGCTCCCGCTTCTCCCGAAATGCCGCTCGCCGCAACTGGATGCCTTGCTTCTTCGGGATGTGCCGCTTCATGGATTGCCTCCTGTTGAGGTCGCACCAGTTTGGCCGCGATCCAGAGCAACAGCAATCCACCGATCAACTGCAAGTAGGGCACCTTCAGCAGGAACCCGATGATGACAATGAACAGGACCCGCAGGATGACCGCGCCACCTGCGCCAAACATCCGCCCCCAGAACTGTTGCTTGGCCGGCAGACCTCGCGTAGCCAGGGCGATTACGAGGGCGTTGTCTCCCGCAAGCAGGATGTCCGCGAGGATGATTTGGCCGAGTTTGCTGAGAAGTTCGGGTTCGAAAAGAGACATGTAGTTGG
>CBHXZU010000463.1:0-5423 GCA_966125105.1 uncultured Prosthecobacter sp. | reverse complement strand
GCGTCCCCGTATCGAGCTTCGGGCGCCCGCCGAGGCCGAAGCTATCGAAGTCATATGGATTATTACCGAAAAACACGAAGGGTGTGGTGTGCGCAAATTCGCGGCCGTTCGCCTTCACCCGAGCGCGCAGGAAGCGGTATTCGCGCAGCGACGCAAAAAAGGCCTTCACCATCGCCACCCATTTTGAGCGGTTGAACTTCTGCTGCTCTTTGTTTCGTCGCCGAACGATTTCCGGATAAAGGCCGATGCTCGAGTTGTTGATGAACACCTCGCCGTTCACCTTGCCAACATCCACGGGCATGCGCTCGCCTTGCACGAGATTGGAAATCGCGCCGTCGAGCGTAGTCGGAACGCCAACGTCCTTGGCGAAGTGATTCAGCGTGCCCAGCGGCAGCACGCCCATGGCCTTGTCGGTGCCCACGAGCACGCTCGCGACCGCGCTCACCGTGCCGTCGCCGCCACCCGCAACCACGAGATCGTGCGGCCCTTCGGCCGCTTCGCGCGCCAATCTGCACAGATGTCCGCCATCCCGCGCCACCTCGATACGCGCCACGGCACCGAGCTTCGCCAAGCCCTCGGACAATTGGGTGGGGACAGCCTCCTTCGTGCCTCCTCCCGCAGAAGCATTTAGCAAGACGATCATCACTGCTCACATCGAAATACAGGCCGTTGAAAGCCGGATTTTTCGAGCTTCGTTATGTCATCGTGGGGCAAAACACGGCCAATCCAGGTGTGGCGCGCGCAAAGCACTTAAAGCGATCCTCATCCGTGCAAAATCCTCGATCTATCCGAGTAGCACTGCCGGCGCGCTGCAGGGAAATCCGCTCAGCATTGGGAAGGCGGGCCGCTGCATGAGATCTTCGGGGAAGATCGGCACGGTCGCGGGCATCGAGTTGCGGCTGCACATCACCTTTCCGCTCCTATTAATCTGGATTGGAATCTCCTACTACGCCGCGCGCCATAGCTGGGCGGACGCTTTTAGCGGAGTGGCCTTCACGCTCGCGTTGTTCGTGATCATCGTGCTGCACGAACTCGGACACGCATTGACGGCACGACGTTATGGGATTGGGACCCGAGATATCACGCTGCTGCCAATTGGCGGCGTCGCCCGGCTCGAGAGCATTCCGGAGGATCCGAAACAAGAGTTGCTCGTCGCGCTCGCCGGCCCGGCGGTGAACGTGGTGATCGCGCTGGTGCTCTTCGGGGTTCTTTCGGTGATGGATGGGGTTCGAGCAGTCGCCGACCTCGATTACATTGCAGAGGGCTTCCTCGTGAAGCTGATGTGGGTGAACATTTTCATCGTTGCCTTCAACATGCTCCCTGCGTTTCCGATGGATGGAGGTCGCGTGTTGCGCGCGTTGCTGGCGATGCGGCTGGAATATGCGCGAGCAACGACCATCGCCGCTTCGATCGGCCAGGGCATGGCCTGGGTGCTCGGCATCGCCGGTTTGTTCTTTAATCCCTTCATGATCGTGATTGCGCTCTTCGTGTGGATCGGCGCAGCGCAGGAGGCGAATGCGGCTCGGATGAAGTCTTCGCTCGCGGGCGCGCGAGTTAGCGACCTGATGATGACCGACTTCCGCGTTCTCACTCCCAGCTGCACCCTGGCCCGCGCGGTGGAGCACGTGCTTGCGGGCTTTCAGCAGGATTTCCCAATCGTGGAGGACGAGCGACCAGTGGGAGTGCTGACACGGTCCGATCTGCTCACAGCCCTGGCGCGTGAAGGCCCGGAGGCGCCGGTGGCGGACGCGATGCAAAAGCGCTTTTGCACCGCTGAATGCGGCGAACCGGTAGTCCGCGCGCTCGCGCGGCTCAGCGACGATGGATGCAAAACGATGCTCGTGCTGCGCGATGAGAAACTCGCAGGAATCCTGAGCTCGGAGACTCTCGGGGAGTATTTCATGATCCAGGCGGCTCTCCTCGAAGCGACCAAACATCCCGAATTGCATGGCAGTTCCCGCATTGCGCGCTCTGACGCATTCTCCTACAAGTCGCAGCCTTATGCGTCTCTCCCGTCAGATCCTCGCCGCCTGCACGCTCGCACTCTCCGCCTTCGCCGCCGCCGCCGAACCCGCCGCTGAAGAGGGATTCGCTCCTCTGCTGAACGGCAAGGACCTCACGGGCTGGGGATACAGCGCAACGGAAAAGTTCGATGGCAAGACAGACGCGAGCGACGGCCGCTACACGGCGAAAGATGGAATGATCGTGGTGAATCCGCAGAAGGATGGCCCGCGCTTGCGCCAGCTCTGGACGACCAAGGAATTCCCCCGCGACTTCGAGTTGCGCCTGGAGTTCCGCGCAGCGGTAAACGCCGACAGCGGGATCTTCTTGCGCAAACCGCAACTCCAGTGCCGCGACTATCTCGTTGCCGGCCCATACAAAGAATTAAAGAAATACAAGCCGCAGGACTGGAACGAAATCGTGGTGGTGGTGAAAGACGGCGTGGCCCATTGCACCTGCAACGGCGAAGTCCTCGAGCCCGCGCTGAAACTCCCTGCTACCGGCCCGATCGGTCTCGAAGCAGACCGCGGGCAGATGGAATACCGCAAGATCCGGATCAAGGAGTTGTAAGCCGAAGCCTATCGGCCAAGCCGGTCAATCGCTTCCTTGATCCTCGCGTCGGTGGGCGCGCGAGCTGCGGCCTCCGTCAGGTGAAGCTTCGCTTCCTCGATCTTGCCGGCATCCGCAAGCGCCAACCCCATGTTGTAATGCAGCCCCGCGGAATGCGGAACGGCGTCGAGCAATTCTTGCAACGCGCGGATCGCCTCCGACGTGGCTTTGCTTTCGCGCAGCGCGATAGCGAGTTGATACCGCATTTCGTAGTCCTCCGGCTCAAACTTAAGGCCCGCGCGAAATACTCCGACTGCCTGCTGCGGTTTTTCCAGTAACAGGAGAGACTTGCCCAATTCCCGCCAGATCATCCCCTGGTCTGGCAATATCCTGAGAGACTCACGGAAGTGCTCGATCGCTTTCCTCAGGTCCCCTTCCCGAGCGCGGTTCAAGCCGGCGTTCGCGCGCGCGCAAGCGTTGGGTCCGGTTACCTCGATGGTGTGCTCGAACAACGTCGCGCCATCCATCCAGAACGAGACCTGACGCGCGGTAAGAATTCCGCAAGCGAGTAGAAAAATCCCCGAGACCGCAGCGATCATTCGAGCGGACCTCGGAAGGATCTCCGCCACCAGCCCCGTCACCGCGATGAAGATTCCCAATTGCGCGATGTAGGTGAAACGGTCGGCTCGCGCCTGGGAACCGGCCTGCACCAGTCCGATCATCGGCACGAGTGTGCCGAGGAACCACAGCCAGCCCACGAGCAAAAACGGACAGCGTTTGCGAGCAAACCACGCAACTGCCGTGATACCGATGAGCAACACGGCCGCAAGCGAGGCGAGGAATGGCTGGGGCGCGACCGGATGTGGGTAGAACACGCCCAACCCCGCAGGCCAAAACATGTCTCCCAAATACGTCGCGTAGCTTACCAAGGCGTTGCTCACCCGGCCGGCCAACGTCACGGTCTCCAGCGTGACTACTTCGCTTTTGGTCCGGGATGCCATGGCGACCAGCGAGACCGCGCCTGCGAGCGCGAGGAATGGCAGCTTTTCCACGAGCAGTCGGTTCCATTTCACCGTGGCGAGTCTTCTGAGGGGCCATCCATCCATGAGTAGCAACGTGAACGGAAGCGTGACCGCCATGGGCTTGGCGAGCAATGCGAGCGCTGCCGCGCCCAGGGACGCCAAGTACGGGGCAACGCGCGGCCGCTCGGTGTACCGCGCATACATCGCGATGCTGCCGACCCAGAAGAAGGCGCAGAGCACGTTCTTGCGCTCGGTGACCCACGCGACGGATTCCACATTCAGCGGATGCAAACCGAAAAGAGCCGCGACGAATGCGCTCGCCCAGTAGTTGCCTGTCATCCGCCGCAAGGTGAAGAAAAGCAGCACCACTGTAGCGGTATGCCACAGCAGGTTTACGAGATGCATCGCTCCTGGGTTCATCCCGAAGAGGCTGACGTCCGCCATGAACGAAAGCGTCGCCAAAGGCACCCACAGGCTCGCATGTGGCCTAAATGCTTCGACTACCGACGCCTTCGTTAGGCCGGCTTTAACCGTGGGGTTTTCGAAAACGTGGTTATTGTCGTCGAAATGGATGAAATCGGCCTGACCTACCATCGCGTATGCGCAAAGCACCGCGGCAATGAGTCCGATAACTGTCAGGAGTGTCCGCCGACTCCCGCTCGCAACCCCGCCGCCTAGAAATGGAAGCGTTGGGCTTTGAGGCAGCGATTGCGAAGATAGGTCGGGCATT
Source organism: uncultured Prosthecobacter sp. (assembly GCA_966125105.1). Classification (GTDB taxonomy): domain Bacteria; phylum Verrucomicrobiota; class Verrucomicrobiia; order Chthoniobacterales; family Chthoniobacteraceae; genus SXWH01. The sequence goes on along the minus strand of CBHXZU010000463.1, from coordinate 1,121 downwards.
CGGACCAGGTGAGATGACCGCGCATTACGCATCTCTTATGCCAAAATGCGAACACGGCACGCGGCGCTTTCGAGATAGAGGTGCACTTGGGTCAATGCCGCAAGGCACGATCAATCAGTTCGTAGGCAGCACGCCGGCTTTCATCCGGGAAGTCATGGCCGCAATCAGGGTGGAGCACGGCGAGGTTTTCCGCGGCATTGTGCAGCGCGAAGACTGGCCGAGCCGCTGCGATAATGCGGTCCACGCTGGCGCTGGAGAAATTGTCGTCGTGCAACGGGGCGCTGATGAGCACGTGACGAGGCGCGAGGGATGCGATGATTTCCGGAAAGTCGATCGGGAGTTCCGGGAGGCGATCCTTCCATTGCAGCAATCGCGGCATGTAGCGTGTGCTCGTCCATCCGCGGATGTCGCCGCCTTTGTATTCGCGATACGAATCGAGCCCGCAACTCGAGACGATCACTTTGATGCGCGGCTCGAACATCGCGGTGTAAACGGCATTGTGGCCGCCAAGCGAATGGCCGACCGCCGCGTACGTGCCGGGTTTCACGAAGGGGAGCGAGTCGAGGAGATCGAGAGCGCGGCGGTTGTCGTGAATGGCTTTCATCGTGCCGCTCACGTAGCCGAGCGCCGCGAGATCGGGCTGATAGTTTGCAAGCAGCGGATACGCCGGCGCGATGGTGACGAAGCCGCGCTCAGCTAATTCCGCGGCGTATTGGCGATTCGCCTTGCCACCCAAGCCCACTGCCACGCCGTGTCCAATCTTTGCATCCGTGGGATGCAGACAAAGAACTCCGGACGCGCGCACTTCTCCGGAAAGCGCGCGCTTCGGGATGAGCAAATATGCCGGCACGCGGGACCCCGGCTCGGAAACGTAGGTTAACAGGCGGCGGACGTAGCTGCCGCAATCCACTTCTTCGGCAACCTGAATTTCCAGTGCCAAGTCCTTCTTCTCAGTCGGAAGCGGACCCATGACGCCCCGCGCAGCCTCGAGAATGGCAGCGCGCCGTTTCGGCCAATCCTCCATCGTCTCCACCTTGGCGATCTCCCCTGACGGCTCCTGATACTCCAGCAACCGGTCGCGAGCGAGCTGTGCCGAGGCGATGAAGTTTCCGGTGAGGGAG
>CBHXZU010000462.1:0-5463 GCA_966125105.1 uncultured Prosthecobacter sp. | reverse complement strand
CGCAATCCGCAATCCGCAATCCGCAATCCGCAATCCGCAATCCGCAATCCGCAATTCATAATTCCACCCGGCCTCTTGAACGTTGGGCAGCGATGCATTGTCTGAGAAGACATAAAACGCACGCCCGCTTGACGGGACCGGATGATAGCCCGGTGCGTGGTGCGACTCCACCCGTGCGGCCACCCCCTTCTGGCGAGAGCATCGCCAGCGATTCTGCAAAGACTCCCGGTCTGGAAATGAGCATTGGTTGCCGGCCGTAAAGGTCCGAAGGAACGAAATGAGATAGCCCGGGGCAGAGCGAGGGACGCGCGCCGCTCCGGGAAGGCCATTAACCAGAGGTCAGCTCTGAAAGAGCATAACACCCACGGACCGCCCAAGCAAAGCATGCAGCCCAACGCCCACAACAATGTCGCGCTGTTGTGTCGTCACCTGCGGGGCTCTGCCAACTATCTCGGGTTACCCAGGGTTACGCTCGTGCCTCGCTGCACCCTGGACCATCTCATTGCTGGGCCTTCGGCCCGCCGCGGCAGCAGGGGACGGCGGCAGGCCTACCCGATCCGGCGATAGCGCGCTTCGACGATGGAGTAGACGCCGAAGAGTGCGAGGCCCAGGCCGACCGCGCCGAGCATCCATGCGCCGAAGGGCTGGCTTTTGAGCGTCCGCAATGCGGTGCCGAGTCCTCCTACGTGTGACGGATCGAACTCGATCGCGGCCTTGATCAGGAACCAGGCGATCAAACCAAACGCGACACCGCGGGCAACGTAGCCGAGGCGGCCAATGCGGCGGCTCCAAGTCTCCTGCGTCGCGGAAAGGCCGCCACCTCGCAGGTGTTTTGCAAAGCTGCAGGTGATCGCGCGGTAGAATTGATACCCGGCGATCGCGCCGACCACTCCGCCGGCGACGGCAACGAGCCAGCGTCCAAATGGCTGGCTCATCAGCCATGCGGTCCAATCCTGCGCCGCAGCGTCCGATCCTTTGCCGCCGCCGAGTTTCCAACTCGGGCGATGCGAGGCCAATGCGAGAGCCGCGGTGCAAATGCCGAGGTGAGCGACACCGATAATCACTCCGCCAATCCGCTTCACGATCCCTTTCAAGTCGGAGCCCTTGTGATCGAGGTCCATGAAAGCCTGGGCGAAACGCCAGGCGATATAGCCAAGAAGCCCGATGCCCACGACCCAGAGCACAAAGTTTCCAAACGGAAGATTGCCCATCTCCTGCACGGCTCCCTGTTTGTCCGTGACCTTTCCTCCGAAACCGAACGCGGCGCGCGCGGCGAGAACGCCAAGCATGATGTAGACGAATCCTCGGGCGGCGAAACCCAATCTGCCCAATCGCACGGCCCAAGACTCGGCGTCGGCTTTTGAAAATGCCGGAAGGTGCGGAGCGAGTGCAGCTTTCATAAAGTCTCCGGGTTTGGCATCGCAGCCGGACCGGCGAACGGCGGGATTTTGTCCACACGAAGTCCGGAGCCTGGAAAAGCAGCGCGACCGTCGGCTGCGTGAGACGCCAATGCATGTGGCGGAACCTCGTGAGTCTGCTCCGGCGTTCCGTGAGTCCGTTCCGGCGCTCGCTGTCTCACGTTCCGCGCTCGCTGTCTCGCTTTCGGAGGTCGCTGTCTCACGTTCGGCGGGCCGTGAGTCCGTTTCGGGGGACCGAGTCTCGCGTTCCGAGGACGCTGTCTCCCCTTTGGAGCGTGCTGTCTCACGTTCGGAGGAGACTGTCTCACATTCGGAACTCCGAGCCTCGCGTCCGGCGCTCGCTGTCTCGAGTTTGACGCATCGCGTCCTTGTGGCGGCGCAGAAGGAGGGCAATTCCGGGGAAGGGAGTGGCAGATTTAAGAAAAAACGGGCGTTTCCGATCACGCATGAGAATGGTGACTCTCGCCATGACTCCGCTCCGGCTCGCGCGAGGATGGAGCGACTCACGGAATCTCACTGGCGGACCCACGCGCGTGCCAAACGCGGTGGAGGCTCGACCGATCCTAGCTCCCAACTGCGCCGGTGGTTCGACGGAGGTTCGCGGGCACGCTTCGCATCGCGGTGAAGAGAGCGGCGCGGGCGGCGCTTACGGTGGCGCGCAAGGTGGGGCTGTCGGGGGCAACTATTTTGATGGACCAGGCACCCGGGCGGATTTGCGTGGCGCCTAGCCATGCATCCTTTGGCTGAATACTTGCGTTTAACGTGCGAAGCGCCCCGGATTCGCCGGGCAAATCGGGAGAGACGCAAAGGAGGCTCGCGTAGTAGCCGGATGAAAACTGGGCCTGCAGGGGCTTCATTGCCGCTGGGGTAAGATGATACCGCTCGCGAACGAGGTAATCTTCGCCGCGGTAGAGATCGGTGGAGAGGCGGAGGTCGGCAAAAGCGAAGAGCTCACCACGAGCCGCGCGGCCTGGAGCAATCATCTCCGTCCAAAGCAGCGTGCCGCCTGCGGCAACGCGCAGCGTCGTGTGTTGCACATAGCGGGCGCCAGCTTGAGGAATCAGGTACTCAGGCCAGACATCCAGTGCAGCGCCACGGTGCACTTCAAACGACTGGAGAAGCTCCGCGTGGCCCTCCGCGGTATTATGGATGCGGTTCGCACTCGGCGCGGTGATGAGCAAACGCGCGCCCCACTCGACAACCACATGGGCGTCGACTCGATCACCCTGCAACAGGCCGGGCGAGGGGCTCGCGAGATTCACAACGAGCCAGCCTGCGTCGTGGTGCGGCTTGCTGATGTGAATGGGAGGCGAGAACGACTGCTTGCGCAGATACACGCGCCCTTCGGCATCCTGCGATGCGACGAGATCGAGGCCGCCCCGGAGCGCGTTCATGGGGACAAAGAGGTCGGAGATCGGAAGTCGGAGGCCAGGCCCACACGCGGCGACTCCTGGGCGTGGCGCGTCATTCTGGACCGATTTCGGCGATTAGCTCGGGGTGCTTGCGAAAGCCGGTTCATACGAAGAGCACGTGGTGTTTGATCCAGGCAATCAGCTCATCCTTGCCTTTGCCGCAACGAAGGTCGGCGAAGATGAACGGTCGCTCGCCGCGCATGAGCCTCGCGTCGCGCTCCATCACGGCAAGATCGGCGCCGACATGCGGTGCCAGCTCGATCTTATTGATGAGGAGCAGATCACTATTGCGGATCGCGGGGCCGCCTTTGCGCGGGATCTTGTCTCCCTCGGCGACGTCGATGACGAAGATGAAGGCGTCCACCAACTCCGGTGAGAACGTGGCGGACAAATTATCGCCGCCGCTTTCCACCAGGATGAGCCTGGCATCGGGATGCCGCCGCTCGAGTTCCTCAATCGCGGCGGCGTTCATTGAGGTATCGTCGCGAATTGCCGTGTGCGGGCATCCCCCTGTCTCCACGCCGAGGATGCGGTCAGCGGCGAGCGCTTCGCTGCGAGTAAGAAACTCCGCGTCTTCGCGCGTGTAGATATCGTTCGTCACGACGGCCATCGACAGTTCGTCGCGCAGCCACTGGCACAGCCGGAGAACGCACATGGTTTTGCCGGATCCGACAGGCCCGCCGATGCCGAGGCGGGCGGGACGGGTGCGAGGTTGGTCAGTCATAGCATTAGGAAATGAAGAGGCGTTCGTTCGCGAACTCGTGACGCATGGCGGCGATCTCAAGCAGCGGATCGAAAAAACCGGCGTGCTCGCGCTCGACCTTTTGCGAATGCGCAACGACGGTCGGTGCCGCTTCCAAAGCACGTCCCAGCACTCGCTGACATCCTTCCTGGCCGATGCGAATGAGTTTGAGCGAGGCGCTGCAAACGCCGGAAACCGCCTGGTAGACGTAAGCCGCGAGCGCGGCTGGGAGAGGAAAGTTTTCACCTGCGGCCTGGAGGGCGCACACCGTGAGGTGGTGCCCGGGAGTTTCGCGGGCGGCGATCGCGCCGGCGAACTCGCGGTAAAGTGGTCGATCATTCACTGCTCGCAGCGCGGCGAGGCGCCGGCCGCCGATTTGGGTGGAAGCGTCGCGGATTTCTCGTGCGATCTTCCAAGCCGAGATCTCGCGATCGATCTCGCAGACCCTGGCGAGATTTCCAACCGCTTCGAATGCGAATCGAAGGTACGGCAACTCCTGGTTCTCCAGCGCCGGGAGGATGCTCGTTTCCACGAAATCGCGCAGGTCAGACTCAGTCCGCAAGCCACGCAGTCGCGCGAGTTCCTCGAAGCCGAACGAATGTGCGTAGCCACCGGTGGGAAAGAGCGCGTCATTCGTCTGGAGAAGGATCGGCAGCCACGCTGCCAGTGAATCACCTGGCATGGCCATGGGTTCGGGCGAACGGTTGGAAGACGCGTTCCACGGCTTCGTAAGGGATCTTTTCGCGCTCGAAGAAGTGTCGCAACGCAATGTCATCGGGCACGCGGATCACTTCGTCGGTAACCTCGATTGGGAAATGGAGATTGCCGAGCGCCCAGCCCAGCCGAGCGACCGGCGCCGCGCGTGAGATCAGCGCGATTTCCAGAACCGGCTCGGGCTTCTGCTCAATGAGGTAGTGCGAGCCGGCCGAAGAAGCGAACACCGTGCCGTGAGCAAATGGCACCGCGAGATCAAAAGCGAACTCGTTGCCGTCTGACGCAGTGGCGCGCCAGCGGCGCTTGGCGAGGGTAAGCCGCTCGGCCACGACGCGCGCGGCGGGTGCGGCGAGATTCTCCGGCGCAGGCTCGCGGACTATTTCCATGCAAGCGAATGATCGAAAGACTTCGCCGCCGTCGGCGTTTCACGAATGGCCGGACGCCGGGAGCGGCGAGCCTCCGATAAGCCGGTCACCCTGCGGGGGCCTAAGCGACTGAAGGACCCCGTCGCATGCGGGGAACGCTCATCGCCGAGGATGGATGCGCGCGATGAGGTCGGCGGAGAAGCGGTCTCCTTGAATGGCTCGGGGTCCTTCGGTCGCTTAGGCTCCCTCAGGATGACCGGTTGGGGAACGCCTCCACGCTGAAGTGTCCGCCCGCCACTCACGCTAGAATAGAAAGTACCGTTGAGCCATCGGCAGCACACTTGCCGGCTCGCAGCGAAGAATCCGATCATCCGCGCGGACCGTGTAGGTCTCGGGGTCGACTTCGATCTTCGGCGTCGCGTCGTTCCAGAGGAGATCCTTCTTCGTCACGGTGCGCGTCCCCTTTGAAACGGTGAGGCGTTTGCGGAGACCGAGCTTCTCGAGGTCTCCGCTCTCCAGCGCGGCACCGCTGATAAATGTCGTGCTCGTGCCGAACTTGGCGCGCCCGTGCGCGGCGAATTGCGGACGATAGAACATCGGCTGCGGCGTCGGAATGCTCGCATTCGGATCACCCATGTTGGCCATTGCGATGAGGCCTCCCTTCAGCACGACCTCCGGCTTCACGCCGAAGAACGCGGGCTTCCAAATCACGAGATCCGCGAGTTTGCCGACCTCGATGCTGCCAACCTCATGCGCAATGCCCTGCGCGATGGCGGGGTTGATCGTGTACTTCGCGACGTAGCGCAGGGCGC
>CBHXZU010000461.1:0-5473 GCA_966125105.1 uncultured Prosthecobacter sp. | reverse complement strand
GCGCCCTGGCGGAATACATCAGCTGGCGACGCGTATTCGATGTCCTCGCCTTCGTATTCCTGATCGTGAGCGTCGTGCTGTTCACCGTCGATCGTCGCACGCGAGCGCCTGTGGCTGCCGCAAAAGCGCACGGCAACATGTGGCGCAACTACGCCACGGTGCTCGCCGACCGCTCCGGCGAAAAGGCAATGGCGGCGGACGAAGCGAAGCGGAGTGACCTAGAGGTTATCGAGCCCGTCGTTCCGTTGGCGGCGTATGAGCACGTGAGCGAGGAGTTGGCCGTGGCCGAGGAAATGTTGGAGGACGCGTTGGTGGAACGAGCGGAGGGCTGAACATGCGAGTCGAACCGGTAGATGGTTATTTCGGGGAAAACGTGATGGTTTTCGAGGGCCTGCATCGCGGCGGCTTCATCTCGCGGGGTTTTGAGATTACGGCGCCCGATCTGGAGAACGCGGACCCCGTTCATCACAACGCTCTCGAGTCCGACCTGGTCGCGCTGCTGACCGTGCTCAAGCCGGGCCAGCGCATGCAGGTGCAGTGGGATGTCGGCGGCAGCTACCGCGCGGCGCTGCTGCGTTACCGTGCGAAAACGAATGAACTCGCAACCAACGCTTGGACGCAGCGGGTGCGAAACGAAATTTTCGTCCGCGGCTGGGAGATGGATCAGTTCGGCGCCCTGCGCCGTGAACGCCTGCGGCTCTACTTCACGATGCCAGTCGAAGCGGGCGCGCTTTCGGACAAACGGGGCGGCAAGGCGGCGGTGCTCGCCGCCTATCAGGAGGAGTTCAATCAGATCGGACGCTTTCTCGAAGCGCTCTTCGGCAGCGGCGGCGGAAACGTCCGCGCAATGAGCGACGAGGAGCATTTCCTGCACTACCTTGAATTCCTGAACCCCTCGCTCGGAGATCAGAAGATCAGCGATCCGCTGGAGTTCTTCGATCCGGAGAAGTCGATTCAGGAAAATTGCTGGCATGGGGAGTGCCGTCCCTTGGAGCGACCGGACACCGGATTCTATCACGATGGATACTACCACGGCCTCCTCGTGCTCAAATCGCTGCCGAAACGCACGCGGCCGGGCATCGCCTACCTCCTTACGAAGCTCGGGCTGCGCAACTACGCGATCACGGTCAATGTGGAGCCGGTCGATGTCGAGCAACTGATCGAGAAAGAGCAGCGCGAGCTGAGTCGGGTCGAGGGCGACTACGAGAGCCTGCGGAAGGTGAAGCTGCTCGCGGCCATGAAGACGAAGGCGACGAAAATCGCCCGCTACAGCAACGGCGACAGTTCGCCTTATCGGCTGCAATACATCGTCCGCGCCTGGGATCGGAACCGGGATGATCTGCGGGCGAAGCTGACCGCACTCAAAGCGACCATCGGCAACATGGAACGCGCCGTCGCGTATGAGCCGGCGCTGGAGACCTCCGCGCGGAATTTCTTCTACTCCTCCTGGCCGGGCTGGCCGTTCAGCCGCTATTCGGCGCTCTGGCACGATTACGACGACGCCCTCGTTGCCAACCTGCTGCCGTTCTCGTCGACCCCGGTCGGCCATCTCGAAGAGGCGGAGTTTCTGTTCGATGGTCCCAACGGAAATCTTGTCGGCGGTCGGACTTTTTGCGGCGAAGGCAACAGCTCGACGCCGCAAAACGCCGTCGTTTTGGGCACGACCGGCGCCGGCAAGAGCGTGCTCACGATCAGCATACTCAGCCAGACAGAGTGCTATCGCGCCTTCACGATGATCGTCGAGGAGGGCGGCGCCTACAATGTCTACACCAAGACGGTCGATCCGACCGTCGAGCCCATCGTGATCCAGGCGAATGGACGCCTCACGATGAACTACCTCGACACGCGGGGCCTGCCGCTGTCGGGGCTGCATCTGAGCGCCGCCGCCGCCCTTCCGATGCTGATGGTCGGCCAGTCCAAAGACGAGGACCGCAACAAGCTACGCCAGGCGCTGCTCGCGAACGCGATCAATCGTCTCTACGACGACTTTGCCCGCTGGCACGCCACCAAGCATCCCGAGCGTTGGCTCGATCTCGCACGACGCGCGTGTGCGCTCGATGCGTTTCGGCGGGAGCGGATGGAGCCGCATGCGACCGACGTGGATGCGTTCCTCGAGTTCGCGGAATTTGCGCGCGGACGGCCGGAAGAGGCCGCCACATTCATCAGCCGTTTGGGCGAAGACGAGGTTACGCGTTTCGCCAAAGATGCCGCGACGGCGGCGCAGGTGCGCAACCTGGTCTTTGCTGACTTTTCCCCCGCGGAATATCCCCAGCACGGGCACCTGCAGGAATTGCTCGCGGCCGAGGCATCCGGACCGCACGCCGACGAAATGCGATACCTCGCGACCCTGCTGGAGCCGTGGAGCGCCAACGGCGCCTACGGCGAACTGTTCGATGGCGTCTCGAACGTGAGCTTAACCGGCAAGATAGCGCACTTTGAACTCGGCTGCATTCCCGAGTCGGCGGAGGAGTTGAAAGCTGCGGCGGCGTTCCTCATCGCGAACTACACGCGTTCGCACATGATGCGCCTGCCTCGCGGACTCTGGAAAGCAAACGTGTTCGAGGAGGTCGCTCGCTTCGCGCTGATCCCGTCCGGCAAGAAGGTGCTGCGCGAATCCTACCAGCAGCTGCGGAAATACAACGTCTGGAACCTCGCCTCGGTGCAGAATTACGAGGTCTTCAAGAACTCGGAGATTCGCGGGCCGGTGCTCGGCAGCAGTCGCATCCTCTTCCTCCTGCGCCAGAGCGACCGTGCCGACGTCGAGGATCTCGCGCGCGACTTCGCGATCCCGGATGCGGCGAAAGACGCCGTCATGTCGCATCCCGAGCCGGAGAAACTCGTTGGCCGGAAGTTCTCGCAATTTACCTACTATCACACGGACGAGCGTCGCCCGCTCATCGTGACGATGCGCAACGTCGCGTCGCGTGAGTTGCTTTACTGCGCGTCCAGCTCTGGCGCGCACTACGACCAACGCGCCCGCGATCTGAAGGCGCACGCCAACGTCGTCGACGGCATCATCGCCAACGCCTGACATGAGAAATCATGACGAACTTCTCGCAGAGGCACGGCGCGTCGGAGCGTTGGGCGAGCTTTTTGCTGCCGAACACCGTCGTGCGAGCGGCACCGGCGGCACCGTGCGACCGCGCGTAATTGACACCTTTCTCGCTCCGCCAGCGCTGCCCCGCGAGCGATGGATAGAGGTCGATATGATCGACGGCGCTCTCGAGTATCGACTCGTCGAGACCAGCGGCCCCGACCGCGATTCCCCTCCGCGCACACTCATCGCCAGCGAATCGGCTTTCGATGTTTTGGCGGAGGGTGATGAGATCGAAGAAAAGGAAAGCCTGACGGAGAAGCTAACACCGCTCGTCGAGCGCGTCGGCCGATCCGATTTCGACGACTCGCTTGAAGCGTCCGTGGTCCAGGAGGTCGAGGCGATGCTCGATGCCGGCGAACTCGATCCGGCGGCCCAACTCAAGACCCGCGCGGAAATCATGGAGTTTCTCTCGGGCGAGATCGAACCAAGTCGGCTCGCCGCTGCCGTGGTGGAGCGCCGCTCGCAGCGTGAAACCGTCGCGGAAACCCTGAAGGTGCGCCCAGACGAGAGACGAATGATCCAACAACTGTAACGAAAGGCGAAACCATGAACCGATTCTTGGACAGCGTGGCATTCATTCATCCTTACGCGGTCGCGTTCCTGCTCCTGATGCTGGTGATCCTGGCCGCGCCGGGGTGCGCCACGAGTTCCGCGGATTCGACGGCGCGCTCACGCGACTTCGCCACGACGGCGGTTCTGACCGCCGGCGGTGACGCCGCGGGCCAGAGCGAGTTCCTTGGCCACGTCGCTCGGACCGCAAAAGGTGAGCTTCACCAAATTGAAATTCGGCTCCATACGCTCGTTGGAATTATGATCTCCGTCCGTGCGCGCTTTCCTTGCCGGCCGTGATGGACTCCGGAATCACCGCCTCGGAGGGTCTATCGTGGCCGGGATAGGGGTCTTTCTTTGGGTCGAAATACCACGCACGGCGGTAGAGTCTGCGCTGAACGGTTTTCGCCTCCGGCGATAGCTCGGCGATCGCTATAATCCGACGGCCCGCGCCCCATTTCTTTCGCCAGCCTTTCTTCGCGGTGCACATGGCGCAGAACTCGCGAAGATAGGGGAACGGCTTCGGGTCTTCGAGCCAGAGGACGCCAACTTCGTGTTCGAGGTTGCGAGTCATGCTGTGTTCTTCGCCTGAGAGGAGGCTGCTCTTCAACTCGCTTGCGGCGCAATGTAAGCGACCTGTTGGGGCACTCTCCTGAATCCAGGAGAGTGCTCCGATTGAATTTCTAAAGATAGTTCAAACGTCGTTTGAACTATCCCAGAAATCTCAATCACCGTTCTTGCGGCGGAACGACGACGGCCGCGCGCGGGTCCGCCGGTAGTTGGACGATCAATTCGTCCCGGACTTTCTTCCACGTTCGCGGCTTCATCTCGAGCAGCTTGGCGCGCACGTCCGCGAGCGTAAGCGGCTCCGCAGTCGCACCGCCGCCCAGCAGCCGCGGCAACTTGCCGGCCAAAGTGCGCCGGAAGTCTTCGCGCCCCGGCTGGAAGTAGTGCTTCATGACAATTTCTGCCGTGCGATGGCCGGTGACCTTGCGCACGACTTCCATCGGCACGCCGGCGGTAAGCGCCAGGGTGACCCACGTCACGCGGAAGGAATGGAAATCGCGCAGGGACGCTTTGCGGAGCCCCTCCTTGCGTTCCACCTGAAGCGCGCCACGCGATTTTTGTTTCTCGTCCTCGGTGGCTCCGTCCTCGGGATCGAAGAACCCGGCCGCACGCATCACTCGCTTTACGCGCGTCGTAAGGTGATCGGGGTTGATGCGGTAGTGCGCCTCGATGTCCGGGAAGACATAGTGGGGAGGCCGGGGCGATGGCTGCGCCAAGGCAGCAGACAGGACTTCCCGGAAAAGCGGGAAGATCGGAATCTGCACCGTCTCCCCGGTCTTCGAGGTTTTGACCGTGACAAAGCCGCCCTTTAGATCGACGTCGTCGCGCCGCAGCGTGCAGCAATCGCCCCGCCGCATGGCGGTGCACATGCCAGTCACGATGAGCGGATAGATGAACGGGTCCGCTTTGGCCGCCTCGACGATCAGGCCGAGTTCCTCCACGCTGAAAGGACGGCGGAAAACGGTTTCTCCGTCCCGGGTCGGGATGCCGTCAAAGGGGTTCTTCGGCATGCCCGCGTCTTCCCGCAACGCTTCGAACACGGAGCGCAGGAAGATCAGCGTGTTGTTGTAGGTTTTCGCGGACACGCCGCGTTCTTCCTCGGCTTTGAAGAAGGCCCGCGCGAGCGGGGCCTGGATTTGGTCCATGTCGCGAATGACCGCGTTGGCCGTCCGCACAAACGCGATGAAGCGGTCGATCCAGCCTTCCGCCTGCGCGAGATAGCGCTCCTGGCTCGTCGCGAGCCACACGCCGATGTCGCGC
>CBHXZU010000460.1:0-5475 GCA_966125105.1 uncultured Prosthecobacter sp. | reverse complement strand
TTGCGCGCATGTCGAACCCGCCACGAGATAACATTATCCTGATCGGGTTCATGGGCTGCGGCAAAACCAGCGTGGGCCGGCTCATCGCGAAAAAACTCCGGTTTCAGTTTCTCGATACGGATTACCTCGTGGAAGAGCGCGCGCGGACGAGTATCGCCCAGATCTTCGCCGGACCAGGCGGCGAAACGGCCTTTCGCGATCGCGAAACCGCGGCACTCGAGTCGCTTCTCGTCGCCACGCACCGGCATGTCATCGCCACCGGTGGCGGGATCGTTACCCAGCCCCGGAACCTGCCACTGCTCCGGCAACTCGGCTGGGTCGTCCTTTTGCAGGCAAATCCAGACGAGATCTACCGTCGCGTCGCCCGCAATCACGATCGCCCGCTTCTGCGGGTAAAAGATCCGCGCGCTCGCGTCCACGAGATGCTCGCCGTCCGCGAACCCCTCTACCGCGAGGCAGCGGACTTTGTGATCGATAGCACTGGCTTGCGCCGGGAAGACGTGGCTGAGTCCGTCGTGACGGAAGCACGAAAGGTATTTGGCTGGCGCGCCGCAGCGCGCGCGTAGGGGCAATGAGCCCGATCGAGATTAAAGAGGCGCTGGCCGGCGAAGCTCGCCGGCTGGGGTTTGACCTCTGCCGTATCGCGGAGGCCGGCATCCCGCTGCACGCTGAAGCTTTCCGGGCGTGGTTGGCGGAGGGACGGCATGGGGAAATGGCGTGGCTGGCGAAAAATGCGGATCGCCGGACCAATGCGGAGGTGGTTCTCCCCGGAGCGCGCAGCGTAATTGTGCTCGCGATGAATTATTGGCAGCCGTCGCGGCCCGGCGGCGCGAATCATCCGCGCGGACGCATTGCCCGTTATGCGTGGGGCGACGACTACCATGAAATCATCGAGCCCAAACTCTGGGAACTCGATGCATGGCTACAGCAGCACGGTGGCCGGCAGCGCCAGTATGTGGACACCGGCCCGGTCCTCGAGCGCGATGTTGCCGCGCAGGCCGGTCTTGGGTGGCAGGGCAAGAGCGCGATGCTCATTCACCCCAGGTTGGGAACTTACACCTTCCTCGCGGCAATTCTCACGACGCTCGAGCTCCCGCCGGATGAGCCAATGCCGGACCATTGCGGCAAATGCACGCGCTGCATGGCTGCCTGCCCGACCGGGGCCATTACCGGACCTCGCGCTGTCGATGCCCGGCTCTGCATTTCATACCTTACGATTGAGAACAAAGGCGCCATCCCGGAGGCGCTGCGTCCATTGCTCGGCGACCGGATCTACGGATGTGACGAATGCCTGGAAGTTTGCCCATGGAATCGGTTCGCGACCGTTGCTGGGGAGGCGAAGTTCGCCGCGCGGGATTTCGTCGATATGCCGCTTCGCGATTTCCTTTCATTGGACGATGAGGGTTTCCGGACGCTCTTTCGAAAGTCGCCGATCAAGCGGATCAAGCGCCGCGGTTTTCTGAGGAATGTTTGCGTGGCTCTGGGAAATGTGGGGAATGAGTCGGATCTGCCGGCCTTGGAAAAAGCGGCCGCAGATTCGGAACCGCTGATTGCCGAACATGCGACGTGGGCGATTCGAGAAATCAAGATTCGGTCGGAGGGAGCCAAAGGGATGAGGGAATGATACGATTTATACAGTCCGGAAGCCGGTCTAGATGCAGGAAAAGCCGCTCATCTGAGACCCCCAAACGCCGTTCCGGCTGACTCATTGTCGGACAAGAACCAGAGGAAAGAAGGGCGTGAAAACCGAGCGCACGAAAAGCCAGCCATCCTGATGGAGCTTCAAGCGACTGAAGGACCCCGAGCCACTCGCGAGAGAGTTATCGGCGGGAGGAGTTCCTTCAAAGCCCCGGTATTCTGAGGTTCTATAGTTAGTACGAGGAAGGAAGGAAGGACCCGAGCCATTCACGACAACGTCGCTCCCGCCAACGCTCCCACCCGAACGCAGGCCTGGAGACCCGCGCCACCGCAGGCGCGTTTGCGAAGCCGGGAATTACTTTCGGCAGATGCTAAACGTTGGCCCAGCCCCGGCAGGGCGACACGTTGGTTCTCCAAATTTCTCTCATGCGGGCGGGCCTTGAGCCGGGTCTCTCTCCGACGCCGCATCGACCAAAGAACTGTCCAAAATGCCGCGCCCTTTGTCGGCGAGGCGTCCCGGATTGGTCGTCTTTGGGGATGCCTAAGTCCGGAAAAGGTCGCTTGGGACCCCCTGTTCAAAAAACGCCAGACTGGGTGAATCTGGGCAAATATCGCCACGTGTTTCGCGAGCGAGTGGTCAACTTCCCGAAGAATCTTTCGAGCGAGGCGTCGACCGGAAACCCGCATGAATACTTGATTCCAGCACGGAACCGCAGCGCGGGTGCGGGCCTCAAATCAGGTGCTGGTATGGCCGCTGCTAAGCCGGGCTTCGCCGGCGAAAGCCGAACACACACAACACACCAACCTAACTAGCAAATGATGAAAAACACCATGCGCGCGCTTTGCGCCCTGATCCTGGCTCCGGTTCCAGTCCTGCTCGCGGGCGAATCTTCAGGAAAAGAAGTCAAGAAGGTCATCGAAGCGGCCAAGGAGTCCTGCATCACCGGCGACATCGGCGTCGGCATGTATAGCCAATACATCTCCCGCGGCGTTGTCCTGGAGAACCAGGGCTCAATCGTTCAGCCGTTCGCGGACCTCTACTTCAAGCTCTATGAGGGCGATGGCTTCATCAATAAGGTCAGCCTGAACCTCGGCATCTGGAGCTCGATCCACTCGCGCAAGACCGACGCCGGCCTCGCCAGCGGCTCGGGCTCTTCCACGACCCGCAACTGGTATGAGTTCGACTACACGGTCGGCCTCGCCACCACCTTCGCGAAGAACTTCACCTTCACGCCGAGCTTCTACGCGTTCCTCAGCCCGAACGACGGTTTCAGCACCTTCTACGGCCTCAACTTGAACCTCGCTTACAACGACTCGGATCTCTGGGGCGGCAAGTTCGCGCTCAATCCGTCCGTTACGGTCCTCTTCGAATTGGAAAACAAGGCAGGCAGCGGCGCCGACGAAGGCATCTACTACGAAGTGGCCCTCAATCCGACGTTCGCTCTCGGCGATTTCGGCTCGCTCGCGGTGCCGCTCAAGGCTGGCTTCGGTTCGGATGACTTCTATGGCTCGCTCGATTCGTCGACGGGCGCGATCGAAAATGAAGGCTTCGGCTACTTCTCGGCCGGTGTGGTTCTCAGCATCCCGCTCAAGTTCATCCCTGAGTGCTACGGCACGTGGACCGTCAGCGGCAGCGCCACCTACTACTACCTGGGTGACGGCACGTCCGACTTCAACACCGCTCCGCGCGGCGGCGCCGTGCGCGACTACTCGGAGAACGAGTGGGTCTTCGGCGGCGGTCTGACCGTTGCGTTCTAAAGAATCAAAAAAACCGCGTGCTGCGGTTGGTCATGCGGCTCCTCCGGGAGTGGTGTCCCGGAGGAGCCTGCAGACCTGCAAAATCAGAGGCGAGCGCCCGGCACAGAGCTGGTCAAACCACGAGGCGCTCAGAGGGCAGGTGATGTGGTCGCGGCCGCCGCAGCCGTGGGTGCAGTATCAACGCGTGTAACCCATCCAATCCAACAAATGAGTCTCACAAAAACCCTCCGCGCCCTGGCAGTCGGCGCTGGATTTATCGCCACCGGCGCAGTCGCGCAGGATACCGTCAAAGTCGGCGTCCTCCACTCGTTGAGCGGCACCATGGCCATCTCCGAGACGTCGCTCCGCGACGTGCTCATGTTCACCTTCGATGAAATCAACGCCAAGGGTGGCGTGATGGGCAAGAAGATCGAGCCCGTCGTAGTGGACGGCGCGTCTGATTGGCCGCTCTTCGCGGAGAAAGCGAAGCAGCTCCTCGAACAGGACAAGTGCGCCGTGGTTTTCGGCTGCTGGACGTCGGTATCCCGCAAGTCGGTTCTCCCGGTGTTTGAGAAGAACAACGGCCTCCTCTTCTACCCCGTGCAGTACGAGGGCGAGGAAGAATCGAAGAACGTCTTCTACACCGCCGAAGCGGTGAACCAGCAGGCCACGCCGGCGGTCGACTACATGATCGCGCAGGGCAAAAAGAAGTTCTACCTGCTCGGCAGCGATTACGTTTATCCGCAAACCACGAACCTCGTGCTCCTGGAGTATCTCCTGAGCAAGGGCGTGGCGCTCGAGAACATCGGCGGCGGGTTCAAGAAAGACGAGTCGGGCAAGATCATCTCGGCCGGCAAATACACGCCGTTCGGACACACCGACTACCAGCAGATCGTGGCGGAAATTAAGCAGTTCGCTGCCGGTGGTAAGGCTTGCGTGATCAACACGCTCAACGGCGACACGAACGTTCCGTTCTTCAAGGAATACGCAGCCGCTGGTCTCACGGCAGAGACCTGCCCGGTCGTGAGCTTCTCGATCTCGGAAGACGAGTTCCGCGCCCTGCCCGCCAAGCAATTGGTCGGTCAGCTCGGTTGCTGGACCTACTTCCAGTCCATCAAGAGCCCGGCGAACAAGAAGTTCGTGGGTGATTTCACGAAGTGGCTCAAGACGACCACGGTCGACGGCATCAAGAAGGAAGGCCGCGTGACTTGTTCGCCGATGGTGCTGAGCTATGACGGCGTCTACATCTGGAAAGCAGCGGTCGAGAAGGCGAAGAGCTTCGAAGTGGACAAGGTCCGCGAAGCGCTCCAGGCGGGCATCTCGTTTGATGGCCCTGGCGGAAAGGTGACCTCGCAGAAGAACATGCACCTGACGAAGAACGTGTTCATCGGCGAGACCAAGGCGGACGGGCAGTTCAAGATCCTGAAGGAATACAAGGACGTGTTTGGCGAGCCGTGGCTGAAGGGCACCTTCAAGCCGAAGACGGCGGCCAAGTAATGGCGCGAACGACTGCCTTCGTGTGATTCAGAGGGCGAGCCTCGATTGCGGGGCTCGCCCTTTCCCCGAAGAGAAAAATCAAACAACGCATTGCGAGCGTGCTTGCGCAGGAGCGGACATAGGACTGCGCAAGCCGCCCGCGGGCGTGAGGACGCGCCTCACCAACGCGGTTCCCCCTCAACCAGCCCACTGAAATTTTGAAACGACCAACCCCACACCCGGCGGAGCCAGGCACGAGCGGCTCCGATATTGCATGCGGCAATCCTGGCCTCGGGAGCGCCGGGCAACGTTCAACGTCCAACGTTCAACGTCCAACGTCCAAGCGGATGCGCGCGCTTTCGGCGGTGGCGATTGGATGGGCGCTTTCCATTTTGTTCCTCTTGTCGTGCCTCGCGGGAAACCTGCGCGCAGCCGACACGCCCCGGCAGGTCGTGGCCAAGGCAATGATCCTCGAGGATTCCGCCGAGCAGGTGAAATTGATCACGAGCCTCGCTGAAGCTCCCGCCGAGGAGGTGACGGCACTCTTGAACCAATGGAAGGAAGGCGGCGTTTTCCTTCATAAGGTTTCCGATGACAAAAAAGTCCCCGTGATGCTCGAAGGGG
>CBHXZU010000459.1:0-5490 GCA_966125105.1 uncultured Prosthecobacter sp. | reverse complement strand
ATCCATAGCTGCGCGCGACTTCCTTTTTGCCAGTTTCCTTTATCTCCACCTCCAGGCTTTCATCCCCATTGCCCTTCAATGACGCGCGAGCCTTCCCTGAATCGATTGGGCCATTGTCATTGTGGCCAAACTGAATGATCACGAAATCTCCGGGCTTCAGATCACTCAACACCCGATCCCAGAGGCCTTCTCGCAGATAACTGCGGCTGCTTCGTCCGCCGAGCGCTCGGTTCTGGACGTGAATTGTCGCGGGATCGAAGGCTTCGGCGATGGGCGTGCCCCACCCGAAGAGGCCGCGCGTTCCATTTTTCACGGTGGAATCGCCGATGAGATAGAGCGTGGGTTTCTCCGCCTCGGCTGCACGGACGGGTGCGGCTCCGATCAGCATGGCAACAAAAAGAATCATCAACCCGCGCAAGGCTTCCGCAAGGCAGGTGGAGGGCAGGGGAAGGAACCTGTGAATGGTGGAGGTAAACATCAGAGCAAGGTCAGAGCTTTATCGCCGGCAGCAGAAGAGGCGCTTCACCGCACTGACAGCGCGCCATTCGGAGCACGCCCGGCGTGGCGTGGTCGTGGAAACACGAGTGGCGCTTTCGCGTGATCGCGGCAGAGGCAAGGGACGTAGAATCGATGGTGCTCAGTTTCAGCACGGAGATGTCTCCAAACTGTTGGGCCGCGGCAATTCCGGCAACTAACCCAAATGGGTTAATGCTTGTGTGGATGCACAGATTTGCCTCTCGCGACAGGTTACCCCTGGCCCGGACGCCCGATGTTCACTCCGCGATACCGGAGTGCAGCTTCGGTCCGCGAATGCACGTGGAGTTTGTCGTAGATCCGTTTCAAATGCGCCCGCACGGTTTCCGTGCTAAGCGCGAGCCGATCCGCGATTTCCTTGTTCGCCAGCCCTTGCGCCAGAAGGTCCAGGATTTCCGTTTCGCGTTTGGAGAGGTGCGGCACTTCCGGCGTGGATTCCGCTGCTTGCGCGGCCTTTGGTTGGTGAAATGCCTCCACGACGCGCCGCGCGATCTCTGCGCTCATGGGTGCCCCGCCATTCTTTACGTCCAGGATCGCCTGCCTCACCTCTGCGGGTGACGAGCGCTTGAGCAGGTAGCCGCACGCTCCTGCCTTCAGGGCATCGAAGATCCGGTCGTTATCCCGGTACACCGTGACCATGATCACCAGGAGGTCGGGCATTTCCACTTTGAGCCGGGCGGTGGCTTCGATCCCGGAGATGCCTGGCAGATTGATATCCATGAGCACGACGTCCGGACGAAACGCCGGGATCTTCGCGAGGGCATCCTCGCCGCTGCGCCATACTCCTGTGCATTGGCACTCTGGGATGCCTTCGACAATGCGACGCAGTCCGGCTCCAAGGCCGGGATCGTCTTCAACAATCGCAACGCTAGTCGTGGGCATGTGGTAGTGATGACTGTTTGGCGTGCCGCCGCGCGGAGTGGGGCGTGAAATCGATCAAATGGAGCGGTGTGGACATTCGTTATTGGGGCGCGCGCAGTGGCAGCATCATTTCCACCCGGGTGCCGCATCCAGGACTTTCGATCCGGCACGAACCGCCCGAAGCGGCCAGGCGCTCGCGCATGCTGCGAAGGCCCTCGCTGAACGCGCTCGTTTCTGCGGTCAGCCCGCGGCCGTTGTCTTCCACCACGACGTGCAAGGTTCCGTCCGTCACCCGCGCCTGTAGCCGGACTTCCTTCGCGCCAGAGTGTTTCACCGCATTGTTGAGGGCCTCGCGCGCGGTGAGGAATACACTGTGCCGTTGTTCCGCGTCCAAAGGCAACGCCGGCAGGTTCCGCGGAATATCCAGCCGCAGGGCAATTCCTGCCGATTCGAGGAACTCGGCGGCAAAACCCGAAAGGTAATCCGCAAGCGAGACCACAGTATCGTGCCGCGGATTCACGGCCCACACGATTTCATCCAGCGCTTCCACGAGGTGCTGGGCTTTGGTGGCGATTTCCGGCAAGGGATCCCGCGATCGCTTGTCTTCCTCCGCGGCGAGGTGCGCGAGCATCGAGATCTCCGTGAGGCTGGCCCCCAGGTCATCGTGCAAATCCTGCGCAATGCGCGCCCGCTCTCGTTCTCGCAGCGTTTGCATTTCCAGCCGCATCAGCCGTCCCCGCATCCTGATGCGAGCAATGATCCAGCCCAGGGCGATCGCGACGGCGCTCACGAGCGCAATCATGGTCCCGCGGAACCATTTTGTCTCCCACACGTGGGGCCGCACTTTGATCGCGAGAGCGAGACCGGCGTGATTCCATACTCCGTCGCCGTTGGCCGCCTGCACGCGGAAGCGGTAGCGACCGGGCGGCGTCGATTCGAATGCAACGGTTCGCTGGGTTCCCATGTCGAGCCAGTCGCTTCCGTCGAGCCCTTCCAGGAGAACGCGGAAGCGGGTCTTTTGTGGTGAAGTGAAAGAGAGCGCGGCGTAGCGGAACTCGAGCCTCGAGCGGCCGGGGCCGGCCTCGATTTCGGCCCCTTCATGGTTTGCAGCGCGCCCATTCGCCCGCGCTTCTTCAATCACGATCGGCGGGGGAATCGTGTTGAGCTCGAGCCTTTCGGCCTGGATCGACGCAATCCCGTTCACCGTCGGAAAGACCAGCGCCCCATCGCGCCGGCGCCATCCCGCCGGTTGAAACGCGCCCGTGCATTCCCGTGACAACATGCCGTCGGAACGGTCCAGCAAAAGCCAGTCGCCGCGTTCGCGCCTACCACTGGCGATCTCTGCGAGCTGCGCTTTCGATATGCGCAAAATGCCCGATAGCGATCCCAGCCACAGGTTGTCGCTGTCGTCGCTCAATGCGCTGGTGAGTCGCAGTTCGGGCAGGCCCTCCTCATCTGCGTAGCGGGTCATCTGGTTGTCTTTCCATCGGAACAAGCCCGCGCCGAGCGTGGTGATCCACACGGTTCCGTCGGAGTCGGGTAGGATAGCCGAAACCGCTCGCGAGCCGGCATTGCCGACAGCGGAGAAACCACTTTCGCCTCCACGCTGAATCGCGCCATTCGCGCTCCCCGCCCAAATCATGCCGTCGGGCCCGGAGGTCAGCGCGGTAACACTCGGGGATTGCAATCCCTGTTCCACTGCGAAGCGTCTGACGGCTCGACCTTCGAGCATCGCAATGCCTTGCGGCCCGCCAAACCACAATCGCCCGCGGGGATCCATGACGATTGCCAGCACCTTGGAAATCGCCAGTCCCGTGCCCGTCATCAGGCGGAAGCTGTCGCCCTCGAGCTGATAGACGGCTCCATTTCGCGCTGCTGCCCAAAGTCTTCCCTCACGATCTTCGCACAGCGCTGAAATGGGCCGGTTCGCGCCGCCTTCTCCCATCTCGTAATGCCGCACTCCGTTATTGGTGATCCGGTCGATTCCACCTGATTTGTTGGCCGCCCACAGCGCGCCGGAGCGATCCTCGAGAACCGCGAAGACCGTGCGGTCTTTCAACCCGTTCCCCACGCTGAAGACTTCGACCCGGCGGACGCGCGCCTGGAACAATCCATTTCCGCCCGTGCCGATCCAAATATTGCCTTCCTGACCCTCGAGCAAAGTCGTTACGGGCACGTCGGGACCAAACTCCAATAGTTTGATTGTTCGATCAGCGCCTGGCGCTGTCACCGACAAGCCTTGTCCTGGTGCTGCCACCCAATTCCGTTCGTGCCGATCAGTCAGCTCGAGTTGTGCTCCTGAAGGAGCCGTCGACGAACGCCGTGTGTAGGCTTCCGTTGCGCGCTGCAGCGCAGCTTCGATTTCCTCCGTCGCGGAGATGACCTGTGGCGATGCCCCGTTTCTCGAACCGTAAAAATCCTTTCCTCGGCGAATGAGCGCGCCTCCGCGCCCATCGCTCGCCACGGTGATGATGTCAACGATCGCTGGGCCCACGAGAGGATCCACATCCGGCCAAACCTCGCGAAGGGCGCCGCGAGGGTCCGCGTGCAGTAAGCCCCCGCGACTTGTGGTGATCCACAAATCGCCCTCGGGCATTGGGAAAAGCGCGCGAGGAGGGCGTTGCGCGAGCACGGCTTGTTCTTCGCGAGCAAAGCTCGAGAATCGCGTGCCATCGAATCGCGTGACACCTTCCGCGGTCGCAACCCAGAGGTAACCGTCGGCGGTTTGCGCCAGCGCCCGCACGACATTGCTCGGCAACCCATCTTCCGATTGCCACGAGCGCACGAGGAAAGAGGGCGTTTCCTTTTTTGCGGCCATGGCCAGGTTCATAGCGAGTAGCGCCATGGCTAGGGCAGCGATCACCGCGCGGAGGCGCGGCTTTGCGCGAGAGGACATCGATCTTCTACTGTTGTCGATGCAGTAAGTTGGCACGGGTTTCTGAAAAGGCAGCAGCTTGCGTTCAGCATGACGAGCAACGCGCGGTCCCGGCCAAAGTGGGTCGACGCCGGAAGTCGCGCGAAGTTCTGCAACGCCCCGGCGGTGACAGCGTTCAAGTGCCCGGTGACCGTGACGGAGCGATCGCCCACCACCTCGAGCAACGCCTCCTGCGTGAAGCGGATCGTGGTGCGCTCAGCGGTAGTGAACCCGCGCCCGCGGTTGTTGTCGACGTGGAAGTGGTCGCGATGGTCGGACAGATGGTAGTCCAGAACCCGGGGGAAGGCCAGTCGGAGCGCGGCGTTGATCCGGCGAATGAGCCCGATGTGGGCCGGGTTGCGGAAGTTGTGAATCAGGGCGTGAACCCCAACCGAGCCCGCCGGCACGGGGGACGTCCAGCGGAAGCCGGATATATCGAGTGCCTCGCCCAGCGAGTGGTCGCTCAGCCGGTCGGTGTTCGAGATGCAGCGGCAGTTCAGCGAGCCCATGCTCAGGATCTGGTCCGGACTCATCCCAAACCCGCGAGCCAGACCGATGAAGGTCTGCAAACGGGGCAGCAGCGTCGCCGTGAACCGCTCCTGGCGGGCCGGGCCCGTCGACCGGACGCTCACCACGCCCCCGCCGCTCTGGGTACGGAAGCCGTGGAAGGTCACGCCATCCACCGACTGCACGCAGAGCAGGTTCGGGATCGGCGGGCAGGGATGCTCGGTGCGGCAGCGGTCCCGGGTCGTGGTCCCCGGCGGAACCGGGCAGGCCCGGGAGACGGCGGCCGGGACCTCGCCGTAGCCGTCCATCCGATCGGACTCGTAGATTTCGCCCAGGCGGCGGGAGCGGCAGGAGTCGCAGGAGCAGGACCCACCGCAGCCATAACCGGAGAGGTCTGAGTTGCCGCGAGTGCCGGAGACTAGATAGGGCATGGCGATTTCTCCGTGGAGCTACGGCTTGGCCGCGGCGGGCGCGGCCGCGGCCTTGGCGCCGCCCAAGCCCTTCCGCTCATTCTCAAGGAACTGTTTCATTCCCTCCAGGGCGGCTGTGTCCGGCTGCAGGGCGGCGATCTGGCGGCTCAATGCGTCGATGCGCTGGTCGAAGACGTCGCGCGCAGCAGCCGCGTCGGAGCCTTCGATCTCCTTCAGACGGGCGGTAACGGCGTGCATCGCCTC
>CBHXZU010000458.1:0-5491 GCA_966125105.1 uncultured Prosthecobacter sp. | reverse complement strand
GGAAAGTTTTCTCGGAAACTTGGACGGGGCCAGGAATGAAGAGTTTTGGCATTGCGGTAGTCAGTATTTGGCGGTCCCGGGGGTTACGGGGCATACGGGGAAAATCTCCTCGTGAAAATGCGAAAGTGCGTCAGGCGCGAATTGGTTCCGCTCCTGACTGCATCAATCCCACAGGAAATGCTCCAATCGGAGCGTCTTCACGCGCTGTTTCGCCTGGGCGACATGTGAGCCCGGCACGAGTGTCATCTTTTCGTAAAGCGACACCGCGCCCTTCCAATCCTGCTTCGCCTCGAGCAGCGCAGCGGCATCGAATCCCGCCTTGGCAAACCAGAATGTCTCCCGCGCATTGGCAGTATTTCGATTCACCACGCTGTGCAGTTCTGCGAAAGCTTCATCCGTCCGGCCAAGCTGCGCGAGCGCTTTGCCTTTTTTGTAGGCGGCCTGATTCAGCCAATTCGGCGGCGCGTCTTTGGCGGTGATCAGCTGATTGTAGGTCTGGACGGCGTTTTCGAGGGCGCGTTGCCTGAGCGGATCGCTGGCTTCGCGCTCCTGCGCGAGCGCGCAGAGATTATCGCCTTTGCCTATGAGTGCGGCAAGCCGCACCTCCGGATCGCCATTCTCCGGGGACGAAATGATCGTGTCATAGATCTTCACTGCGTCGTCCTCGGCGCCGAGCTTATTCTTAATGAGCGCCTGCTGCAGGCGGGCCCGCGTTTCCATGGGCCCTTTTCGCTCGGCGACCTTGTCGAAAAGCTCCACCGCATGGTTCAGAGCATCGGTATTGATCATCCGCATGCCGCACTGGCCGGCGAGAAAAAGCGCCATTTCTGCGTAGATGTTCTTCGGATCAGAAGCCGCGAGGCTTTCGAACTGCTCCTGCGCCTTGAGGTAATCCTCCTCCGCAAAGTAAACCTGCCCGAGCTTCATCCGCACTTCGGACAGCAGGGCTGATCCCGGATGCCGGCTGATGAAGTCGCGAGCGAGCCGTGTGATTTCCGACGTGTCCCGCGGCTGCTTCTTATCGGCGAGGAAGATGGCCAGATACTCGGCCTGCTCCGAATTGGCGGGCTGCGACGGATCATTCTTCGCTGCAACGAGAAGGGTTTCCGCCTCCCTGTTTTGGCCGCGCAAAAACGCTAGTTCCGCCAACGCAACCTGCGCTTCGCCTTTCCGTTCGTGATCAGGGAAATCGCGGAGGAAAGCCCGGAGCGTTTCCATAGCGTCCGACTGCCCGTTCCGGGCCTGCACGAGGCCTTCTTCGAGGCGAAGTTGCCCGATCAAGGCAGGCGCCTGAAACTGCGTGGCGAATTGCGAGAGCTCTTCGCGGAAGCGGGCATAATTCTGCTGCCACAACCAGCAAAGCGCGGCGTTGTAGCTCGCGGTCAGCTTGAGGCGCGGAAAATTCTCCGCGCGTTCGAGCCGCGCTGCCGCCTTCGCAAACTCGCCTTGCTGCAAATTAATCTGTGCCGCCTCGAGCGTGGATTCCGCCCGCAGTTCCGGATTCTCGGCGGTGCGAACCGCATCATCGAGAGAACGCTCAGCCGCGGCGATGTTCCTGGCCTCCTTATTCAGGTCAGCTTGCAACAAATGCGCGTATGGCACCAGTTCACTGTTCGGGAACTTCTTGAAGAAGAACTCCAGGGATTTCTGAGCTCGGTCAAAACGCTCAGCGCGGAACTGCATGCGCGTCACGTAGTATTGAGCCAGAGCCGCAGCGCGTTTCGGAAGATCCGCGGCGAAGCCATGCAGTGCGCCCTCCGTGGGATTCTTATCCGTTTGGTAAATCTGATCCAGGCGCCGAAAGATTAGCTCGATCTGCGGATTCTCAGGGTACTGCCGGATGAAACTCTCCAGCGTCTTCGAGGCGGCGTCCGGGCCGGCCAGGGCCAGCCGCGCTTCCGCCATGGCGAGCGTGGCCGCCGCCACGAGGTTTTGAGAAAGGCCTGTCCGATCCGCGAGCAGCGGCTCGAGGATGGCCTGCGCGCCGCGCGGATTCTTTTCCAGCAAAAGGATGCGAGCTTCGAGATGGCTCTGCCATTTCTGGTCAGAGAGGGACGTTGCCTTCGCTGCAGCGATTGCGTTGCGCGCGTCCTCCGGGCGATCAACTTCGATAAACAAGCTGGCGAGTCGGAGGTGGGCAGCCGCCGGGAACTCCCGCTTTGGCAAAGCGCGCCGCAGCGTGTTGATCGCTTCCACCGTGCGTCCAAGCGATTGGAGACATTCCGCTTCACCCAGGACTGCCGCAACGGGCGCATCGGGCCTGCCGCTGAGATCCTGGTACCGCCGGAACGCTGCACTCCATTGCCCCACCGCTGCCTCGATATTCGCCCTCAGGAGCAGCGACGGAGTATCCGTTCGGAGTGGCAAATCGTTCACTGTGGCGAGCGCGTCGGCGGCGCTGCCGGAACTCAGCTGCGCCTCGGCGAGCAGCCATGCAGTCTTCTCACGATCCGCCTTCGACAAGCCGGACTGCTTGAGCGCAGCCTTCAGCTTCACGATCGCGACCTGCGGGATTCCTTCCGCGATGGCGTGTTCCGCCTCAGCAGTGGGCGCCACGGTCTGCGCGATGGCGGCGCAAGCAGAGAGAAGCAGAAGCGCGAGCGAATGAATCATTTCAACAACCGCTTTAGATACCGCCCAGTATGGCTCGCTTCAACCTTCGCCACATCTTCAGGCGTGCCTTCGGCTACAATCCGTCCGCCTCCGCTGCCGCCCTCAGGTCCCATATCGAGCAGCCAGTCGGCGCATTTGATCACCTCCAGGTTGTGCTCGATGATGATGAGCGTATTTCCTGCGTCGCGGAGTTTCAGCAAGACCTCCAGCAGCTTGTGAATATCGGCAAAATGCAGGCCGGTGGTCGGCTCATCGAGGATATAGACAGTCCGGCCCGTCGCTTTCTTCGCCAATTCGGCCGCGAGCTTGATGCGCTGTGCCTCGCCGCCGCTGAGCGTCGTGCCGCTCTGCCCGAGGTGGAGGTACCCAAGGCCCACGTCCTCCAAGGCGAGCAACTTGTCGGAGATCCCGGGAATGTTCCGGAAGAACCGCGATGCCTCATCGACCGTCATATCGAGGATGTCCGCGATATTCTTTCCCTTGTAAGTGATCTCCAGCGTCTCGCGATTGTAGCGCCGTCCGCGACACACCTCGCACTCGACGTAGACGTCCGCGAGAAAGTGCATCTCGATCTTCTTCACGCCATCGCCTTCGCACGCTTCGCAACGTCCGCCCTTTACGTTGAATGAAAACCGCCCGCTGTCGTAACCGCGAATGCGCGCCGACGGCAGCCCGGCAAACAGTTCGCGAATCGCCCCAAACGCTCCCGTGTAAGTCACCGGGTTACTGCGCGGCGTGCGCCCGATCGGCGTTTGATCAATGACGATCGCCTTGTCCAATTGCTCGAGCCCGAGGATGGATCGATGTTTCCCCGGCTTATCCTTGCTGCGGTAAAAGTGGCGAAAGAGCGCGCGCCGCAGGATGTCATCCACCAGCGTGGATTTTCCACTCCCGCTCACTCCGGTCACGCAGGTCAGGCATCCGAGGGGAAAACTCGCGGTCACTTGCCGCAGGTTGTTTTCCTCAGCTTCCGCGACACTCAGCCATCCGGGCGCGCCGCCGCGGCCGAGGCTCGCCGGCGCCGGGCGAGGGGACCGCGGTTTCACGCGATTCTTCGGCACCGGGATCCGCGCAGTTCCCGCGAGATACTGCCCGGTGAGTGAAGTCTCAGTCGCTGCGACCTGGTCCGGCGTTCCCTGCGCGATAAGTTGCCCGCCGCGCAGCCCGGCTCCGGGCCCGAGATCCAATACATGATCCGCAGCGCGGATCGTGTCCTCGTCATGCTCCACGACGATCACGCTGTTCCCGAGATCGCGCAGGCGCCGCAACGTCACGATCAGCCGATCGTTGTCGCGCTGATGCAGGCCGATGCTCGGCTCATCGAGCACGTAGAGGCACCCTGCCAGGCCGCTTCCGATTTGGGTGGCCAGCCGGATGCGCTGCGCCTCGCCGCCGCTCAGCGTGCCGCTCTCACGATCGAGCGTAAGGTAGCCGAGCCCGACTTCCTCCATGAAGGAAAGGCGGGCGCCGATTTCGCGCACCACTTCCGTTGCAATGACCTGCTGTTCCTGCCCGAGCAAAAGGTGCTGAATGAACCAGCGCGCATCGCTCACCGTTTGCCGGCAAAAGTCGTGAATGCTGCGCTCGTTCTCCGCGCTCGTGAGCGTCACCCCGAGAATCTCGGGACGGAGCCTCGCGCCGCGGCAGACCGTGCAAACCCGACGCCCCATGTAGGCGCGAATGCGTTGCCGCGAGAGTTCGCTCTCGGTCGTCGCATAGAGGTGCTCCATTTGCGCGACCACGCCTTCAAAGGGCTTCTTCACCACCTCGCGCTTGCTGCCTTCGCCCCAAGCGATCTCGATTTCCTTCGGCCCAGTGCCGAAGAGGATCGCCTGCTGAAAGGCCTGCGGCAGATCCTGCCACGGCACATCCATGCGCTGCCGATACGAACGCGCCAGCGATTCGAGGATGCCGCTGTAATAGCCCTGCATGCTCTTGCCCGCCTTGGCCCACGGGGCGATCGCGCCTTCCGCGAGCGGCAATTCCGGCGAGGGGACCAGCAGATCCGGATCGATGTACTGCTCCGTGCCGAGTCCCTCGCATGCCGGGCACGCGCCGTAGTGTGAGTTGAAAGAGAAATGCTTCGGCGTGAGCGGTGGCAGCGTAAACCCCGTCTCCGGGTCCGCGAAATGCGTGCTGAAGTTTTGCGAAGTCCAGTCCGCCGCGCCCGGCGCCTGCCGCAAGATGATCAGACGCCCTTCCCCCCAGCGCAGCGCGGTATCGATCGAATCCGCCAACCGCTGCCGGATCCCATCCCGGATCACGAGCCGATCCACCACGGCCTCGATCTGGTGCGTCTTGCCTTTTTCCAGTCGCACCGGCGTCGGCCCGCCGAGCTCGAGGATCTCGCCATCCACGCGCACCCGCACAAAGCCCTCGCGCCGCAGTTTCTCGAGCACGTCTCGAAACTCGCCGACCTCATTGCTGATGATCGGTGCCAGCACGATCGCCTTCGTCTCCGGCGCGAATGCCAGGATGGCATCGACGATCTGTTGCGGAGTCAGGCGGCGAATCGGCCGGCCCGTTTCCGGATCATGCGGCTGCCCGATCGCGGAATACAGCACGCGCAGGTAATCGTAGATCTCCGTGGTGGTCGCGATGGTCGACCGCGGATTTCCGCCGCTGCTCCGTTGCTCGATGGCAATCGCCGGGGAGAGACCCTCGATGTGCTCCACGTCCGGCTTTTGCATTTGGTCGAGGAACTGCCGGGCGTAAGCCGACAGGCTCTCCACGTAACGGCGCTGGCCTTCTGCGTAGAGAGTATCGAAAGCGAGGGAGGATTTCCCGGAGCCGGAGAGGCCCGTAATGACCACCAGCTTCTGACGCGGGATTTCGAGCGTCAGATTCTTGAGGTTATGTTGGCGGGCGCCAACGATCC
>CBHXZU010000457.1:0-5503 GCA_966125105.1 uncultured Prosthecobacter sp. | reverse complement strand
ATGACCATGGACACCAGTAATTCGATGTAACTGAACGCAGATTCCCCCGTTCGCAATTTCACGGAGATGATTCTAGCAGCTTCGATGCCCTCGAAATCCCGTTGAGCCCCACCGGCCTACGGTCTATGCATGTCCCCTTCTACATGCCAAAGCCGACTGAACCTGCATCGGAACACACGTTTGAAAGCGCCCTCTCGCGCCTCGAAGTCCTCGTGTCCGAAATGGAAGGCGACCGCATGCCACTGGAGGAATTGATCGTCGCTTACGAGGAAGGAACGAAACTCGTAAAGATCTGCCAGCAAAAGCTCAGCGACGCGGAGAAGAAGATCGAGATCATCCAGAAGCGCGCTTCGGGAGAGCCGGAACTCCAGGAGTTCGAGCCCGCCCAAAAGTCCGCCACCCCACCCCCGAGCACTTCTTCCGGTGCCAAAGACGTGAGCTTGTTCTAAACTGCTTGTTTCCTACCCGCAATTTTATGCCCGATCCCATTCTGCCGAAGATCAATTCCCCCGCGGACATCAAGGCACTTCCCGACACCGAGCTCCCCCAGCTCGCCGAGGAAGTGCGCGCGGAATTGATCCGCGTTCTTTCGGATGAAAATCCGAAGTCCGTGGGTGGTCATCTTGGACCGAACCTTGGCGTGGTCGAATTGACCATCGCGCTGCACCGCGTCTTCGACACGCCGAAGGACAAGTTCGTCTTCGATGTCAGTCACCAGGGGTACGTGCACAAGCTTTTCACCGGCCGCCGTGATCGATTCGATACGATGCGCCAATACGAGGGCCTGAACGGCTTTCTCCTCCGCCACGAGAGCGCGCATGACGCCTATGGCGCGGGGCACGCTGGCACCGCCCTCAGCGCCGCGCTCGGAATGGCCGTGGCGCGCGATCTGCGCGGCTCGGATGAAAACGTGGTCTGCATCGCGGGCGACGCCGCCTTCACCTGTGGCGTTAGCTATGAGGCGCTAAACAACGCCGTCGAGCAGACCAAGCGCCTCATCATCATCCTGAACGACAACGAATGGAGCATCGACCGCAACGTCGGCGCCATCGCCCGTTACTTCAACAAGATCACCACCAGCCCGATGTATGCCGGCCTGCACGACCGCGCGGCCAAGCTCGTGGAAAAGGTTCTCGGCAAGCGCGTGAAAGACTTCGCGCATCGCGTGGAAACTGGGGTGAAGAATCTGATCGTTCCGAGCGTTCTCTTCGAGGACCTCGGCTTCCGCTACTACGGGCCGATGGACGGGCACAATCTGCCGAATCTCATCGAGACGCTGCAGTTCCTGAAGGACCAGGACGAACCCGTTGTCCTCCACATCAAGACGATCAAAGGCAAAGGCTACACCCCCGCGCTCGAGCAGCCGTTGAAGTTCCACGGTTTGGGCCGCTTTGAGCCGAAAACCGGCGCGACGAAGGGCACGCCGACTCCCACTTACAGCGATCTCTTTGGCCACACGCTTTCGAAGTTTGCCGAGACAAACCAGAAGATCGTGGCGATCACGGGAGCAATGCCGAGCGGGACCGGCCTCATCCATTTCGCCAAGGCGCATCCGCAGCGTTACTTCGACGTGGGCATCGCCGAGGAGCACGCGGCGCTCTTTGCCGCCGGATTGGCGTGCGAGGGCTTCAAGCCATTTCTCGCGATCTACAGCACCTTCATGCAACGCGCATACGACATGATCATTCACGACATCGCGCTGCAGAACCTTAACGTGGCGCTGTGCATGGATCGCGGCGGCCTGAGCGGGGACGACGGCCCGACGCACCACGGTCTCTTTGACATCGGCTACCTCCGCCACGTGCCGAACCTCGTGCACATGCAACCGAAGGACGAAGATGAGTTCGTGGACATGCTCTGGACGATGGCGCACTACAACGGACCGATCGCCATTCGCTACCCGCGAGGCACCGGCACGGGTGTGCAGCCGAAGGCGCAGCCGAAGCTCCTCGAGATCGGCAAAGCGGAGGTGCTCAAACATGGCAGCACACAACCTGTGCGCGTGGCCATCCTCGGCTTGGGCGGCATGTGCGAACTGGCGCAAGCTGCGGCCGCGACCTTGGAAGCGAAAGGCATCTCGACGGCGGTAATCAACCCGCGCTGGATCAAGCCGCTGGACACGCAAATGATCGAGTTCTTCGGCCGCAGCGTGGATGTGATCTGCACGATTGAGGATCACGTGCTGCACAACGGCTTTGGCTGCGGCGTGATCGAGCACTTGGCCGATCAGCGGATCACCACACCGGTGGTTCGCGTCGGCTGGCCGGATCAATTCATCGAGCACGGCAGCGTGAATATCCTGCGGAAGAAGCACGGCCTCACGGCCGAGACCGCCGTGGAAAAGATCCTCGCCGTTTTACCTGCGAAGAGCGCCGGGGCCGCGAAGAGCGTCGCGTAGGACCCGAAAGCCTAGATCGGAATGCTTTCGGTCGAGAGCCGGAATTCGGCAGCGTTCTGACGCATCCGCGCTTTGCGTGAGAGCAACCACTCTCGCGTCGCCTTCACGACGATTCGCCGGAATCGCCCGACATGGGTCAGCCTCGACCTACCCAAGGCGGGCGCCCAACCTCCTGCATATTTGCGACCGCGCTTGGCAATGCCGGTCCGGCGCCCCTTTGCTGTGCGCAAAAGCCGGCGTTCGGATCCGTCAGTTACAGCCTACTTCCGCTGGAACTTGCGCCGAGCAAGGCCGATTCCCCCCAAACCCAAGCCCAGCAGCGCAACAGTCGCGCCCCCGTCAGGGACACCCACCGGGGTGGAACTCCCGATCGGCTTTCCCTCCGATGTCACTTGCTGGAAAGAAATCGTGTAGTCCCCGCCTGCTCCCGTGCCGCCAGCCCAGTAGCTCAAAGGATCCGTATTGGACGGTCCATAAAGGGCGCCGTAGGGGAAGCTTTGGAAGATGACGCCCGAGGAGCTATAGGGATCGAGATCGTAAGCCGAAATCGCGAGGTAGTAATCGCCTGCCGCCAATGCCGCGAGCTGGAGGTAAGCCGGACCGGCATACGCAATGCCATCGTCGTTTGCCTGGACGCCGGCGCCCGATGCATCAAACAGGAACAACTGGGAATCCCACAGCGTTCCGACCGAGTTCACATAGAACGCCCCGCCACCCCAAGTGAATTTGAAAAGATCCGCCTCTCCAGGTCCCAGATTTCCCTGAATCGCCGTAGTTCCGCCGGGCAGGACTTGTGCGCTTCCAAGCGTCTGGCCCGCGTCTGGCACTTCCAAGATCGTAACAGCGGTCGCGGAGAGCGGAACGAGGGCCACCGAAGCTGACAAACCGAGGAGTTTCGAGCGCAGATTCATGGAAGCAGCACTAAGCAACGGTCATGCCAGATCGCCGTTCTACACTCCCATCCAAGCTCCCATCAGAGAAAAAAACATGAATACTAGTTAACATTAGTCAGGCCCGTTCTTTCCGAATGTTGGAAAAGTGTAAAGCAGGCCGTCATTTTCAGGAAAGTTTACACTTTTTCTAGAATCGCCATTGCTCGTTGTAATTCTGAGCATGGTTGCGGGCCCCATCGGCTGAACTGAACGAGCCACCGCCAGGCTTTTGGAGCTGATCGGATTTGGGAAGATGGCTACGGTCCTGCTTGGCGCATCTCCGAGCCTTGTGTCGCCTGCAGACCTTTCACGATTGGAGACCGCCACGATGCGTGACTTCCATGCCTTTAAGCAAACCGCCGTCCGTTACTGGGAACGCCGCCGTATAATTTACAATCTCGCGCTCCTCCACCATCGGGCATTGCATACTTCATCTCTGCTGGATTGGCCCGAGTTGGGGACGATTTTGCATGGCATCCATTTCACGCCGCCGTGCTGTTCATCTTGTCCGCGATCGGAGCGAACGTTTGCTACAGTTTCGCCTATGCGCTCGAGTTTCTATTCGGCAGCGACGATCCAGCGTCACGATGGCTTCGTTTTGGTCGAAACGTCGCGTTCATCTCCGGGCTCATTCTCGCAATGCTTCTCGCAGCAGTTGGCGGACGGAACATTGCGTTGATGGAATATCTCTACTCGTGAAGTCACCGCAGCCATCGGCAGGTGCCTTTTCAAATCTCATTTTCACCCGCGCGCGTTCGGAACCATGAACTCACTCTTCGCTA
This sequence comes from uncultured Prosthecobacter sp., assembly GCA_966125105.1. Lineage (GTDB taxonomy): Bacteria > Verrucomicrobiota > Verrucomicrobiia > Chthoniobacterales > Chthoniobacteraceae > SXWH01. Next base: position 1,391 of record CBHXZU010000457.1, on the reverse strand, counting down.
TCGCCCCATATAAATTCCAAGGCATGTGGGTCTTTGATGATCCCAAGGTGGGATTGATTCAGGAGCCGTTTGTCAGCGGTGCCGACTCGATCATCGACATCCTCACCGAGGACATTCCGAATGCTGCCGGTGGCTTCAAACTGGTCTTCTCGCCACAGCCCTTTCCAGGATACTCCGCGCGGTTTGCCTGGAGTCGCCCAGAGCATGGCGGGAATTGGTACTCATGGCCGGAACTCGGTATCGAGGGTTGGCTCTGTCCGGCGCTGTTTAAGTATTTTGAGACTGCACCGAAGGAAATCTACGTCAAAGCCTCTCCGAGATAACCGCTTCGGTTGGCACCTTGAAAGTACCGCGAGAAGACGGATGTAATTCCTCGGGAAAGTCGGAAATCGTTGGCGCGCATTGGCGCAATCATGCGCCTCGGCTCGTTCCGGACTCAGAAGGTCGGAGGCGCTCAATCGGTCTAATGATGAATAGATCGTGTTTGACGAGCTCGTCCCCGCCAACCCCGCGCTGAAACTCAGCACGCTTGACACGTAAGCGTTTCCTTACCTATTTCAAGGTCATGGCGGTGCTTTCCGATCGCGAACCGGACGTATTTGGCGCAATTAGCCATCCTGCGCGTCGTCAGATGCTCGACCTCCTATTCGAGTCCGACCGTTCGGTAAACACGCTAACGGAATCTTTCCAGATGAGCCGTCCGGCAGTTTCCCAGCACCTGCGCGTGTTGCTGGATGCAGGCCTCGTGACGGAGCAGCGACATGGCAGGGAACGGCACTATCGCCTCGTTCCGGAACGACTCAGCCCCGTGCGCGACTGGATCGCGCGGTATGAACAGTTCTGGGACGACCGACTGCAGCGGCTGCAAAAATTGCTGACGAAAAAGAACAAGAAATGAGCAACACAATCCGAAGAGAATTGGTGATCCCGCAGCCGCGGGAGCAGGTGTGGCGCGCGATCGCCGACAGCTCCACGTTGGCAGAATGGATGTATCCGAACGACTTCGAGCCCCGCATCGGTCATCAATTCACGTTTCGTGTGCCGCCGAATCCAAAGATGAACTTCGATGGATTGATCGTGCAGTGTGAGGTGCTGGAATGCGATCCGCCCATACGGCTCGTTTTCTCGTGGTCGGCAGGGGGACCAGTCGTCGACACACGGGTTTCCTTCCGGCTCGAATCTGAAGGAGACGGCACGCGACTCTTCTTCGAGCACACCGGCTTCGACCTCACCCATCCGTGGGGCGATCGGGCATTTAAGGGGGCGCAATTTGGTTGGGCGAAGATGCTGGATCAGCTCGTCGTAGTCGTCGAAGGCCTTGCGCCAGACCGCAGTTAGAAAAACCAGATTTCGCCCTGCTCGAATTCACCCACCACGCTATCATGACGCCA
>CBHXZU010000456.1:0-5505 GCA_966125105.1 uncultured Prosthecobacter sp. | reverse complement strand
AGCGCTTGGTTTGGGACCAAGAGGTCGCAGGTTCAAATCCTGTCGCCCCGACCACTTTCACGCAGTCGCGTTGGAACCCTTCCTCAATCCATTCCCTCCCGGCATTCTTTCTGCCGGACGCGGGCACATGCGGCAAACGCCAGCGATGCGAGGAGCAGTGAAGCACTCGCCGGCTCGGGAATGGGCACGACTTCACCCGTCTGCAGGATCATTGCCGGCCCCGTCCCCGCCAGCGTCAGGCCTGCGTCAATGTAGAACGTGATTTGGCCGAGTTGGGCCGAGGTGAGGCCCGTAGCATCCGTCCCGAAGAAGAGCTGGTCGATGCCGCTTCCGATTCCCGGATTGCCCGACCAGTTGTAGATGTTCAGGGCACCGCCCCAGAACGAAGAAGTGCTGTTGGCAAATCGCAGGATGCTGTTGCCATCCGCAAGGTCGATGGTCGCCGCAACATTGATGCTCAAGGCGCCGAGCGTGTCCGAAAATCCACCGGTGTTGAAAATGGCGGACTCCAGGACCAACGGAGCTTCATTGTGAATCTGGTTGGACGCGCCGAGTTCCAGGAGGCCGATTCGTTGACCCGAGCGGACATACACAAAAGTGGTGCCACCCATCGCCGAATCGGTAGTGCTGGCGGCGCGCAAAGTGCCGGAGTTCACTACAGTAGAGCCAGTGTATGTTCCGGGCCCCGTGAGGATCACAGATCCTACAAAGGCGTCGCTGCTCGGCGCATTCACCGACAATCCTCCGGGCCCGCTAACGCCCCCTGATAAGGTGGTTGAGCCGGCAAGCGTGCCGGTATCGACCTGAACGTGGATCAAGGAATCGGATTCCAGGATCACCGGGTTCGTGATCGTCGTGACCAATCCTCGGTCATTTCGAATCGCCCCGGGAAACTGCGAGTATGGGAACGAGACGGGGCCCGAGCCGTTCAACGTCAGCGGACCTGGCCCAAGCGTGTAAGTCTCGCTGCCGGAGGCCACGATCAGGGTCAATTGCCCACCCGCAGCGACGGTAACACTCGAGGAGTTCGCAGGCCGGGCCGTGGCCGACATGCGCATCCGCCCATCAGCAATAACCGTCGGCCCGGTATACGTCTTCAGGCCGGTGCCAAAAGTGGCCAGCCCCGGCCCGATCTTTACAAATCCACCGAACCCGCTGATCGCCGCCGTCAGATTGAGGTTTCCAGCACCCGAAGTCGCGGAAATGCCGTTCACCGCCGCAGTGACGGTGTCATTGAGGACCAGCGGAGAAGAGATCGTGACGTTCCCCGTGCCGAACCCATTCACCGTGATCGAAGAGCCAGCACCGCCACTATCGAGCTTGAGATTCGAGCCGGCAGTTCCAGTCGTCACCGACATATTAAAACTGCTGTCGTTGTTAAAAGTCAGTGAGCCGACGACATGACCGGCCGCCCCGGAATCCATGGTGACCGCGCGGACCGCAGCCGGCGTATTGAAAACCACCGATTCGCCGACCGCATTCGGAACCGTGCCGCTGTCCCAGTTGGCTGGCGCGGCCCAGCTCCCTCCGGCCCCGGGAACCCAAGTGATGGCCGCGGACGCGCATGTCGCGAAGATGATGAGTAATCCAGCGAAAGCGTGACGCGCGCGGCAGCCACGGCCGCGAGGCATCCCGACGCAAAGGCAGGTGTTCATGGGTGAGAAGGGAGCGCGTTTGGGAAGGACAGCGAAGATATCGCGCCCCACTTATCCCTCGGTCGCAACGAGAACTCCAGCGCAGAACCCAACCCCCGACGTCCCACAGGAAGCCTAAAAAAACGCGCAAGGCCCGGTGAGCCCGAAGTATTTTGCCGGTCGGCGCCAGCCACCGGAATCGCCGCAAACAACACAAGAGTTACGAGCCGCGAAAGGGCGACACACCCGCAGCCGCCAAAGGCGAGATCCGCCTATCCCAATCGGTACGTGATCCGCGCCTTATCCAGATCGTACGGAGACATTTCGAGCTTCACGCGGTCACCGTTGGTGAGGCGGATGAAACGCTTCCGCATCTTCCCTGAAATATGCGCGAGCACGACGTGATTATTAGCGAGTTCAACGCGAAACATCGTTCCGGCGAGAACCGCCACAATTTTGCCTTCGGTTTGAATTGTATCTTCTGGCATGCGAGGATGTGCAGTCGATCCGCACCCTGAGCGCGAGGTCGAGATTCTCAAACGAAGATCGCGCAGGATTCCTCGACCGACCGTGTCGACGAGTTTTCCTCGCAACAAGCAGCGGCACTCTGAACCTGACTGCCTTCGCGAGAGCCGTTTCCACCGCCTCCCTTTGCTCGCGCAAAGCTCAGCCGCAGATCGTTCGCACTACGAACAACGAATCAAATTACCCCCTTAACATCGCCCGTTTCCGGGTGATCTCAAGCAATTTTGCCCTTCAAGGCACGTCCAATGCTCGAATTTTGCCTGTATGCCCCATCCCTTGGTTGGCGCGGATCCAAGTCTTTAATCGTAACCTTTTAACCAGTGACTTCCGCAGGAGAATTAGCCAATCTAATCGGTGTTCCTATGGGTAAACTCCGGCTTCTCCACCTAGAGGATAGCCCCACTGATGCATTCCTCGTCCGGAATGCCCTGGCCGAAGCGGGCATCGATGTCGAAATCGTCCATGCGGCCACCCGGCGGGAGTTTGAACTGCGGGTGAGAGAGCAGGGAGTGGATGCCGTTTTGGTGGATAGCGGGTTGCCCGATATCTCGTCCCGCGAAGCCATCCGGATCTCCCGGGAAAACTTCTCCGAACGGCCGATCATCGTCGTCTCGAACTCTGCCTCCCCAAAGCAAGTCAATGAGATGCTCGCAGCCGGCGCCGCCGACTACATCCTCAAAGGTCACTGGTGGCAATTGGTCTCGGCGCTGCGCCGAACGAGCACCGCCGGCGTAGACAAGCTGACAAACCGCGGAGTCGGCCGGCTGATCACCGCCGTTAAAGACCTTTCCCTCGCGCGTGATCTCGACGCGATCATGCGAATCACGCGCAGCGCCGCCCGGCAACTCACCGGCGCCGACGGTGCGACCTTCGTGCTCCGGGACGGCGATCGCTGCTTCTACGCGGACGAAGACGCGATTCAGCCTTTATGGAAAGGCCAGCGTTTTCCCATGACCCAATGCATCAGCGGTTGGGTCATGATGAACAAGCAACCCGCCATCTGCGAAGACATCGAAACCGACGCGCGCATCCCCAAAGAAGTCTACCGCCGCACCTTTGTGAAAAGCCTGCTGATGGTGCCGATCCGCGCGGAATCACCCATCGGCGCGATCGGCAACTACTGGGCGGCAAAGCACATGCCCACCGGTGAGGAAATTGAACTCCTGCAGACACTGGCCAACAGCACCGCGGTCGCGATGGAAAACGTGCAGGTCTATTCGGAATTGGAGCGGCGCGTTCGAAGCCGCACCGTGCAGCTCGAGCACGCCAATCACGAGCTCGAGGCATTCTCCTATTCAGTGGCACACGACCTCCGCGGCCCCCTCCACGCGGTCGGCGGTTACGCGCAGCTAATGTCGATGAAGCATGCGGAGAGCCTGGATTCGGAATCGCAAACCTTCCTCGGGGAAATCAGCGCCGGCGTTGATCGCATGACCGGCCTCATCGACGATCTGCTCCGTCTGGCCAAGCTGACGAAAGAGAAGCTTTCGCCAAAGGAACTCAATCTCAGCGCCCTTGCGGAAGCGCTCGTTGTTCGCCTTCGCCTGAAGGACCCGAGCCGCAAAGCCGAGGTCCGAATCGCTCCCAATCTCAAAGCCTGCGCGGATGAAGGGATGATGAAAATCGTCCTCGAGAATCTCATCTCCAACGCCTGGAAATACAGTTCCCGCCGCGAGGTCACGATGATCGAAATGGGCGAACTCCCCGCTCGCGACGGCCAGTCCGTTTTCTTCATTCGCGACAACGGAGCCGGGTTCGATCCGACCATGATGGAGAAGCTATTCGCTCCATTCCAGCGGCTCCATCGCCAGGACGAGTTCGAAGGCACCGGCGTGGGGTTGGCCACGGTGCAGCGGATCATTCACCGCCACAACGGGCTGATTTGGGCCGAAGGCGCACTCGATCGCGGCGCCACGTTTTACTTCTCCCTGCCCCAGAAGAACGAGGCCTGCTGTCCGGCCTAGCTTGAGCAGTTGTGTCGTTTCAATCCCGCCTCCGCGAGCGCGCTTGCGCCAGGAGCGGCGGTTTGCCTCATCCTGGAACAGGAATCAGTTCGGCCAACTCCGCTTCGCCGGTTCCATCGCCGCGGAGGGGATTGCGGGCGCGAAGCCCTCGGCGATCCGGCAAAGACTTTCGGGAACTGCTCTAATCCGGTTTCGCTTGCTCGTTTCGGGAATCTTCCCAAAGGAAGGCCGGCATGTTCCGCGTTGTTGTCGCCTTTGCAGTCCTTTGGGCCGCCGCTGCCGTCGCCCGCGATTTCGATCCGCGCCGCGACGGCTTCGCTTTCGCCAATGAAACAGTGCTTGCCTACGGCATCGACGAAGCAGGCAGGTTGCACATGGGCACGCGCGAAACGCCGGCCCGGTTTGCGCATCGATGCATCGCAATGGTTCGGGGCGTCATGCAGTTTTGGAAGTTTGCGCGCTTTGAACCGGCTGCGCCCAAGATTTCGCCCGAAGAATACCGTCGGCGATTGAAGCAACTCTTCCGCATCCCGGTCTGGCTTGGCGCGCGCTCAGATCAATCGCGCATCGTCTTCCCCGGTTACGCCGATCTCTGGTCCTTTTCCCGTTCTCAGCAGCGACTCGTGCAGGAGGAGATCGGCGCGTGGCTGCCCACGTATCTGCGCGTCGGAAACTGGCGCATGCCCTGTCCTTTGAACCGCGTGTTCCAGCGGCCGATCGCCCGCGCCGTCGAGCGAGCCGTGCAGCGCGAACCCCAAGCCGTCTTCCTTGCAAAGTTTCCCTCCATGAACCACGCCGTCCTCGCCTACGCGGCCAAACGGCAGCCCGACGGAACCACGCGCTACACTGTTTACGATCCCAACTATCCCGGTGAATCCGCGCGTCTCGATTTCCTGCCAAAGCGCAACCTCTTCGATTTTGAGAAGCGCTTCTACTGGCCCGGCGGCGCCGTGCGCGCCTTCCGGATTTACCTTTCACCGATCCACTAGTTCCGCCATGCGCCGCAGTCCAACCGCCGCCAAGGCCCTGCGCGCCGAACGTCGACAACCCCAAGGAGGGGCGGCTTCCCGGGCGCCCTGCCGCGAAGCGGCCCCATCGGCTAGCCCCCCCGGTGAGCGGACGAACAACCAGAAATCACCGCCAAACCTACGCTCGCAGCCCAGCGCCTCGTTGAGACCACCCGCCGAAATCACTTTCCGGTCCCGCAATCTCGTCCGCGGAAAGCAACGAAACAGAAACAAGCGCGACAACCTCACCCGCGAAAAGGAGCGAGGCAAACTCGCTTGCGAAAAGGAGCGCGGGGCTTCGACCAGTGGCGCGGGATCGATGGAGCGGAGCTATTTGAGTTTTCCGGCGACTTTTTTCGAGGACCGCTACAAGCG
>CBHXZU010000455.1:0-5516 GCA_966125105.1 uncultured Prosthecobacter sp. | reverse complement strand
AACTGGGGCGGGATCTCGTAGAGGTTGCCGAATCCGCGGATCAGAAAACCCCGGCGCTCCATGTAGTTGACGTGCTTCGACACGTTCGACCGGTCAGCGCCAGTGCGTTTCGCCAGCTCCGATACCGGCAGAGGTTTTCCTTTCAGCAACTCCCGGTAGATCCGCCATCGGTTCTTTTCCGAGACGAGCGTGAGAACTGCGTCGAAAGACACACGAGGAGCGGCAGACTTGGGGTGCGGAGTTTCCGATGTGCGGGACATTATTGTCAGTGATGAATGGAAAGGGCAGAGATCGCGCCGCGGGCGGGCATCTCCGTGTATCTTGGAAATAGAGAATCCTGCACGGGGAGGCAAGACTCCCGGAGGGGGAGGCGAAACTCCCACGCAAGGAATATAAACTCCCCAGAGAGGAATAAGAATTCCCGGCGTGGGAAGAGGGACTCTCAGAAGGGGAAGATAGACTCCCGATACGGGAAGGAAGGATCCCGCGGGAGGAGGCGGCGCTCCCGTATCGGGAGGGAAGACTCCCGCACGGGGAGGAAAGACTCCCTGCGCACGAACGTAAACTCCCGGAAGGCGAGGCGAAACCGGCGGAATGAGACCCGAATATCGATTGGTTGTAAGCGAACTTGCCGGAGACGCCGCGATATTTGAGCGCCCCGAGCTCGCGCGGTCGGAATCACCTCGCAACGCAGCGGGGAAGGGTTGAAACCCAAATGGAAGACCAATCGGCGGCCCGAAGCACATCTGTTCGATGGAGATTTTTGAAGTGGGGATCAGCGCGTCTTGCTTGAGTGGACTTTTCTTTGGCGAAATGACGGAGCGGCGGCGCAGCGCTTTGTTTTCACTTGCAGGGAGTCACGTGCACGCAGACGTGGCGTTAAAACGATAAGTTCTTTACACTATGCACGCTATGACTCACGGGCCGAAGCGGATTGCGGATGATATTTGGATGTTTGCGTATCCGCTGAAGATGCTGGGGGCGGATTTGCGGCGGAACGTGACGATCGTTCGATTGCGTTCGGGGAAGCTCGTCATTCACTCCTCGGGACCGTTTTCACCGGACGACGTTGCAAAGATTCGCGAACTCGGTGAGCCGGGATGGATCCTGGATGGCATCCTTCGGCATGACACATTTGCCCATGAAGGGCGGGCTGCGTTTCCAAATATCCCGTTTCTCGCGCCTGAGGGTTTCGCGAAAGAAGTTCGCTTTCCCACGCAGCCAATCGTCCCTACGCCGGCGGAATGGGACGGGGAGTTGCTGGCCCTGGAGATTCAAGGAGCGCCGATTGCGCGTGATACCGCGATGCTGCACGTGCCTTCGCGCACCCTGATTCTCACGGAACTCCTATTCAACTTCGGTCCGGGCGAAGGATTGTGGACGAAGTTCCTTTTGAATATCGCAGTGGGCGCGCGGCATAACCCCGGCATGTCGCGTCCATTCAAAATGGGCGTGAAGGATAAGGCGGCGTTTGAAAACTCACTCGCCACGATACTTGGCTGGGATTTTGACCGGGTAATCTTCGGGCACGGGGATGTCATAGAAGCCGGTGGGAAAGAGAAGGTTCGACAGGGGCTAAGGGCGGCGGGATTTGCTATCGGGTAAGTTGCAATGGGCCGCGACTTCGCCCAGCGACTTGGAGCGGTAGCGCGGGCGCAGGCATTCTTCTTTGCCCGAATCCGAGCAAGGGGCAGGGACTGTGGGAACGGGCTACGAAGACCCCTCCATCGAGGAGTGGCTCTGCGCGTTCGAGATATGAGCGCGTGGGTTTCGGATAGGTGCCAGGGGTTTCCAACGCGCAAAACGACAATTTAGTAATTATTCGATGCGGCTGCTGCAGATTCGCGCGTAAGTGCGGGTCAGGAGTGGCTGCACCCTTCCCGTCGATCCAAGCGCCTCTCCCGCAGACCATATTACCTACCTGTATCGATGATTCACCGCAAAGTGTTGACGCGTAGCGTCGTGAGCCTGTTGGAGTTTTCAGGCTTGGCCCAGACGGCCGGACAATGCGGGGGAAGGAATTGAAGCGCGGTTCGTTCGCCGACGGCAAGCTGCCCATGAAGCTCCGAATCGCTTTCTTTTTCCTCCTCGCATTCCTCCTGAACGCCCGCGGGGACATCCTCATCAACCTGGACGCAACGAACAAGCCCGCAGGCGCTCTGCCGACTTGGACGAATACGGGCACCACTGCGGGAAACTTTGTTTCCGGATCGTCGGTGCCCAGCGTTTTCGCCCTTTCCTTGCCCTCAGGAGGAACGGTGAATGCCGTGCAACTCAATGGCAGCACCACGAGTTGCTACACAGGGCCAACTGCGCCCGCCGCGATAACGGGGAGCAACTCGCCCCGCACGGTTGAAGCGTGGGTGCGAAATGTTGGCCTTGCGTCGGAAGAAGTGATCTTTGCGTGGGGGCGTCGCGACACCGACGGATTCAACAGTTCCATCAACTATGGCAGCAGCACGTCGTTCGGCGCCGTTGGGCACTTCGGAACGTCTTTCGATATGGGGTGGACGGCGGTCCCCGCGGCGAATGTCTGGCACTACATCGTTTACACCTACGATGGCACCACGGCGCGCGTGTATGTGGACGGCGTCCTGAACACGAGCAAGGCGGTCGCGCTGACTACGGCGGCGACGAACACCTTGGGCGGAGCGTTGCCGTTCCGAGTCGGCGTGCAGAACAACGCGGATGGCACCGTGAGCACGTCGGGACCGGGCTCGATGTTCTATGGCCGTATCCGCGCGCGGAACGAACTACTCACCCCGGCGCAGATTCAATCCACTTACATTTCCGAGGGTCCGACGTTTGGCCGCGGCGAGCCGACGGTTGCTTCGTTCACTGCGAACGCATCGACGACGCTTCCCGGACAGCAAGTGACGCTCTCGTGGTCGCTCCTCAATGCGACATCGGCGAGCATCGATCAAGGCGTGGGCACGGTGAATCCCATATCGGGCAGCGTCGTAGTGACGCCAACGACCACGACGACCTACACGCTGACTGCCACCAACGCCACGGCGTCTGCCACTGCAACCGTCACCCTCACGCCGCAGGTGCCGATCACGCTGCGGAATCGCTGGAGCTTTTCCAACACGGCCGGCGCCGCGGCAAACGGCACCCAAATCAACGACCTCGTCGGAACGGCGCATGGATTCATCCGGGGGAGCGGCGCGACGTTTACGGGGGCGCAGGTGACGCTGCCCGGTGGCGCATCCGCGAGCGCGCCGTACGTCGATCTGCCAAACGGGCTCATCTCGTCGCTGAACGAAGTGACGCTCGAGGGATGGATGACGCTGACCGGCGCGCAGAATTGGTCGCGCTATTTCGATTTCGGCACCACGAATATCGGCGAGATCAGCGCGCCGGGTTCGAGCTTTTCCGGCTTTGATTACCTCACGCTTTCGGCGCAGGTGGGCGGGACGACGACGCAGCGCCGACTTTCCATGCGGGAAGCTGGGAGCGAGCAGTTCGTCGATCTGGCGGATACCGTGAGCTACGGCACGGAGTTTCATTTTGCCGTCGTTTACAAGGCCGACGGAAACGCCGGGCAGCCACAAGTGCGGTATTACAAAAACGGCACGCTCATTGGCTCGCTGAACACTTCGTTCCGCCTGCAGGACGTCAGCGACGTGAACAATTGGCTGGGGAGGTCGAACTTCTCCGGCGATAACAACACGCAGGGCAACTACAACGAGTTCCGAATCTGGAACGGCGCGTTGCCAGCCGCGGCGATTGCGGATTCGGCGAGCGCCGGCGCCAACGCGCTCCCACAGCCGCCGCGCATTGACGCCTTTGCTGCACTGCCGGGGCCCACTGTTTACAAAGGCGATCCAGTCCGCCTCAGTTACATCCTCGGCGATCCCGCGTCCCTCGGACTCACTGCCTCGATCAACCAAGGCATCGGCGCAGTCACTGGATCGACCGGCTACGTGGAAGTGACCCCGCAGGCGACGACAACCTATACGCTCACGGTCTCGAACTCCGCGGGGACACGGACGGCGCAGACGACGGTAACCGTTCTCCCGAGCCAGCCCACCGCGCAGAATTTCTCGGCGAGCGTCAACTACGAGACACCCACGAGTGTCACGCTCCTCGCGACGGATCCAAACACGCCTGCGGGTACGCTGACCTACAGCATCGTGAGCAATCCGCTTCACGGCACGCTTTCCGCAGGCACGGGCGCGACGCGCACCTACACGCCTGCTGCGGGCTACACCGGAAGCGATACCTTCACCTACAAGGCGAACGACGGGCTCACCGACTCGAATGTCGCGACCGTCACCATCACCGTCCTCGCGCCGCCAGCGGCGCCGACTGACCTCGTCCCGAATGACAGCGTGATCCGGACGAACGCGATCAACGGCAGCTTCATCGCGCAGTTGCAGCCGGTGGATCCAAATCCCACCGACACCTTCACGCTCGCCCTCGTGAGCGGGACGGGCTCGACGCATAATTCGTTCTTCACGATCAACGGCACGCAGCTGATCTCCGCGCACGACTTCAGCGCGGACCTTGGTCAGACGATTTCCATCCGCGTCCGTGTGACGGACAACACGGGGCGGTCCTTTGAGAAGGTGATCACGTTTCCCGTGGAGGCGCCGGACCTCTCGGTGAAGATCAACGAGATCCACTATAACCCGGCGCGGAACACGATGCTCACGGAGTTCATCGAGCTCTACAACCCGAGCCCGTCCGCGGTGAATCTCAGCGGTTGGCGGATCACTGGCGGCGCGGATTACACGTTCCCGAGCGGCTCGTCCATTGGCGCCGGCAGTTACTTGGTGATCGCGAACGATCCGCCATCCATCCAGGCGTATTACGGCGTCAATGCGCTCGGACCATGGGTCGGCGGGCTCAGCAGCCTGGGAGAGGAAATCGTTTTGCGCGACGCGCTGGGCAACAAGGTGGACGGCGTGGATTACGGCATCACCGCTCCATGGCCGGCCCGGCCCAACGGCGACGGACCGACGCTCGAATTGGTGAATCCTTCGCTCGACAATGATTTCGGCGGCAACTGGCGCGCGAGCACGGCGGCGCCTGCAGCGGTGACATATCTCGCGGCGGGAAGCGGCGGCTGGTCCTATCGCAAGGGAACCAGCGAGGCTTCATCGCCGACCAGCGCATGGCATGCGGAATCGTTTGCACTCGACGGGACATGGCTCACTGGCACGGCTCCGATCGGCGTCTTCTACCAAAACAGCGGCACTGCGCTCGCGACGAACAATGAGACGGGAGTAACGCTGGGCACGCAGCTCACGGACATGGCCACCTACAACGGCGGCTTCACCGTGAACTACCGCACGGCGTACTTCCGCAAGACGTTTTCAGTGAGCGGCACGATTCCGAAGCATCTGCTGCTGCGCGTGCAGCACAACGATGCGGCGATCGTCTGGATCAACGGCGTGGAGGTTGTGCGCTTTGGCTTCCCCTCAAACGCGACCGGCGACGCTGCGTTCAACACCTCGGCAGTTTACGAGCGCGGAAATGATCCGTGGAGTGAACTGGTGATCGCGAATGCA
>CBHXZU010000454.1:0-5524 GCA_966125105.1 uncultured Prosthecobacter sp. | reverse complement strand
CGGGCGAGGAAAACGCGCTCCCGTGCATGCCTCCGTCGTCCACGAGGGCGCGCCACCTAATCTCGCCGCTCTTTTTGTCCAGGCGACAGAATCCAGCACCCGCCTGGACATACACGGAGTCCCCATCGACGAGCGGCGAGGAAACGAATCCACACGCTGGGAGCGGCGTCTGGTACTTCGCGCAAACATCCACGCGCCAGCGCTCGGCGCCGGTTTTCACATCCAGCGCGGTCAGCACGTCGCGCATTCCCGCGACGTAGAGGGTGTCGCCGTCGCACGCGGGGGTGGCGCGAATCCAGTCGCCGTTGGATTTCGCAAAGAAAGGCACGCTCAGCGCGCCGTCGGCGGTGTGCTGCCACAGTTCCTTGCCCGTCGCGCGGTCGAGAGCACGCGTGCGCTCGATTTTCTTCGCGACGGTTTCGGTGACAAACACGCGGTCTCCGGCAACGACGGGACCGGAGTAACTGGGCTGAAGCTCGACGCGCCACGTTTGGGTGAATGACTGCTCGTCGAGCGTCTCGGGCCATTTCCCCCCGGTGACGGTGCCGTCGCGCATCGGTCCGCGCCACTGTGGCCAATCGGGCGCTGGAGCGGCGGCCTCCGCAGCAGCGGCGAATGCGACGAGAAATAAAAACAGCAGCGACGTCATAAAAATCTGGCGATGGCCGGGAGTCATGGATTCAAGCTCCACAGGGTGTAGTTGAGAAAAGCCGCGAAGCTGACCCATGCCATGTAGGGCACCAGCAGCGCCGCTGCGCCCTTGCTCACGCCGAGAAAAGCCCACGCTGTCGCCACGATGGCCGCGAGGAGCAGGAGGATCTCCGCGAAGGCGAGCCCCGGCATTTTCAAACCGAAGAAAAGGGGCGTCCACGCGGCATTGAGCGCGAGTTGCACGAGGTAGAGCGTCAGCGCGCGTCTCTGTCCGGCCCAGCCGCCGTGCCGCCATACGAGCCACGCGGCGGTAGCCATCATGAGGTAAAGCGCCGTCCAAACTGGACCAAAGATCCACGACGGCGGGTTCCAGGAGGGCTTGCGCAGCGTCGCGTACCATTCACCCGGCATCGCCCACGCGCCGAGCACGGGCGCGAGGAATGTGATGGCGATGCACACCGCGAGACCGGCGGCGTTTCGCCATGGCGTGTTGGATGGTGTCGGCATGGTGGACGGGTGGCGCTTATGCAATACGGGCGCCGCGGGCGGTTAGATGCGTGCTTCGGAGGCCGGAAGTCGAAGGGCTGCCGACTTCCGACTTCTTCTCCTCCCCAAGTTGGTCTGCATTTCGCCACACCCACGGTCGATGCCCCGTAACCCCGCGTGAAGTATACGAAACCGTGAACTCCGGCAGGTTTACCGGGCAACCCGAACGCTTGCCGGCTTGCACTTCCGCCCATCGTATATACGGTATATACATGCTTGCAAAGATCTTCAAAACGGGCAATTCGCTTGCCCTGCGGCTTCCGAAAGAGCTCGGCGCGACGGAGGGCGAGGTCGTCGAGATCGATGCGCAAGGTGATCGCTGGGTGGTCCGGCCAGCGAAGCCAAATTCCTGGCCGCGCGGTTTTTTCTCTCGCATCCGCCTTTCCGACCCCTCGGCACTGAAACGCCCGAGCCAGGGGGCGCACCGTGAGGTGGACTTGTGACTTACCTTTTGGATACGGATACTTGTATTCACCTCCTGCGCGGGCGCGAAAAGACTGTGGCACACGCAGCAGAGCACGGGCCGGCAGACCTCGCGATCTCAGCGATCACGCGCTACGAGCTTCTCTACGGAGTGGAGCGCTGCCCTCCGGCCTGGCGGAAGAAGGAAGGACAGAAGGTTCGCGTTCTACTCGAAGCCCTGCAGGTGCTCGCCTTTACTGGCGAAACGGCCGTGCTCGCGGCAAAGATCCGCGCGACGCTTGCAGCAGCAGGCAAAGGGATTGGTCCCATGGATCTGTTAATCGCCGCGACGGCTTTGGAGCATCGACTGATCCTTGCCAGCGGCAATGTCGCAGAGTTCGAACGAGTTCCCGATCTCGAAGCCGTCAATTGGGCGTAGGAGCGGGAGCCCAAGTGAGCCGCACAACCGCAAGGAGCCGGGCCGCCCCGGGCCCGCTCGAAAACAGGCGAAGCCCGCTTCATTGGCGCAAGTAGCGCGCGTTTGCGGCGCGTCAGTTACTCTAGGGCGGCTACTGCTCCTCTTTCGCTCCGTCCTTGCCTGAGGATTTCGTTTCGACAGGAGCCGAGATTACCGGAGCACTGATCTTCTCGACGGTTGCGGTGATCAGGAAAATTTCCACGGTGTCCTTCGGCTCGGAGAGTTTCTTGAAACTCAACAGGTGCGGTTCGCCGCTCTTTACGGTGATGTTGGTTGAGACCCTTTGCGTTTGAAACTCCGGTTGATCAACGGCCACGCGATATTGCCCAGAAGCTTCGACCGTGGTCCGGCGGAATCCAGTAAATGCGACGTGCTGGGGCACGAGGTGCAGCGATACAGTTTTGCCGTCGCTCGAAACGATAGGTTCCACCTCCAACCAAACGCCGGCGTTCCTCGTCTCGAAAGTGGTCGGTATCCCCGCCAGGAGTGCGGGAGAGTTCGTTGAACTTTTGGCCTTCGCGTTCTCGACCGTGATTTCTGACCGCTCAGGTGCTTTCGACTCCAGGGTAATCGCCACGTCTGGCGAAACCGGATTCGCGATAACTCGCGGCGGATCGAACTCGCTGGGGTAGCGTATCTCACTGATATTTTCCGCCACGGCCCGATTGCTGGATGATATCCAGACGATCGGCCAATCAATGAGTTCAGCTTGATCCTTCTCTAGCAAGTCGAGCAACGCCTGCTGGCCGCGTTTTGCGCGATGCGGTTCGCGCAGGTCTGCTTGTAATGCGAGCGCGCGTTTTGTCGGGAGTTGAATCACGAGCATTTCTATCCGCACCTGTCGCGGGGGTCCCTCCTTACTAGTGACACCTTGGGCTACGGACGAGGCGACGAAGCCGAGGAACATAAAGAACACTTTCATTTCTGCGGGGGGCGGTCATGAGCGCGTAGAATGGCGATTTCAAAGCGATTGGAAGCACCCGGTTCCTTGGCGAACCGGACCATAAGCGGCTTTCCATGCTCGATGGCTAAACTTCCGCTGAACACCCGGTATTCAAACTGGGGCTGATACACGTAGCTGATTTTTCCGTTTTGATCAGGACCTGCACCCCATCGAAAGAAACGGGAAAAATTGCCGTTGGATGCCTTCAATTGGAGTCGGTCGTAGGAACCCGGGGTTGCTTTGTCCGCTCGTTCAGACACGGCCGAATGCGGGTTATCCTTTAATTCACATTCCACCTCCAACAGTGTTCCGAGAAAGCGTGTTTCAAACGTGGTCGCCGGTTCCAAACGTGCTTCAGCCTCCGGAACGGAAATTGGGCCGGCGACTTGTGGATCTCTAATCTCGATCCCGTAGCGAAACTGGCGCTCATTCCGCGTGACGGCCCTTCCCGTGGCAAGGCTTGGAACGGTTTGCCAATCGATCAGCTTAACCGAATCCGTCCCGACCTGCGCAATGAGGGTTCCCAACGCCCGAGCGGCCTCCTCCTCGTTAAGCAATTGACCGCGGAGCGTGATCGCTTCGCGTGCCGAAACGCTGAAGGACAGCAGTTCCAGGCGCCTGTCCCTTTTCGGAAACGCGACAGGAATTGTGCTATTCTCGCCACCGGCAAGAGGGTCCGGGCCGGGTGTCATTATGCCGTTCAAGTCTATCCGTCGTGCGGTTGCCAAAAGGACATGCAGTTCGAACGTGCCTTCCTTTTCGGACATCCGGTAAGACCCCACCAAGACCGGCTTTCCGGACGTGGCAAGGACGGGCGTGGTCGTGCTGCGATCGATAAATTCAGGCTGCTCGATGAACAGCTTCATGCCGTCGGCGCGAACCGCAGTTTCATACCGAGTCCAACGGTCGAATAGAATGTGTTCGACCGTGCACAACAGGGACATCGTTTCGCCGTTCGGATGCACTGTGGCGGAAAGCTCCAATCGGACGCCGCAATTGCGAGTTTCAAACGTGGTAGAAGGATATCCCGTCGCATCAGGAAGTTTGACCGGAGTATCCATCGGCACGCCAATTCGCGAGTCTTCCTGTTCGTATTCGACGGGATATCTGCGCTCCTCGCCGCTTCGATATACCGTGTGCTGGCCGTCCAGTGTTCGAGCCGTGAGCGTGGCCATTCGTCGAGTTTTACCACCCGGGTCAGTTGCCTTTTCTGACAGTGAAGTGAGAGCCGAAGCTGCTTCCTTGGGGTCCGAAAGCCGCGGAATGAATGACAACGCCTCCTTTTCCGGCAACTGGAAAACATCAAGGTGTGCGGTCACCTGCCACCGATCTTCCGCAATACCGGTCAGACCGACTGCTGCGAAGGTCAGGATGGAGAGCGGGATCCACTTCATGGCGTCTTTCGCGGGGTGCTCCACACGCGCAGCAGAACGACCTCCATTTTCTCGGGAGCGCCAGGCACGGAATGAACCCCGAGCAGCACGCGTTCATGGTTCGACATGGCAACGGTGCTGCTTGTCTCGGCGCAAGCGAATCGCGGTTGTTTCGCGATGATCCGGTCGTTGTTCGCAAGTCGACCATTCTCATACTCATCCCACTTCAAGAACCACGTTCGTGTGGGTCGCGCGGTTATCACGAAACGTTTTCCATCGGTGCTAACGCGAGCGTCCAACTCCAGGGATAAACCCACGTTGCGAGTCTCAAAAGTAGTCGCTGGGTAGGCGATATCCCGCGAGCGCTCTTTAGGAGACGTGGTTCTCCCGTCTTTTCCCTCGATTGCCTCGGGCCGTTCGAACTCGATCGGGTAGCGGATCTGCTCACCCTGGAACGCGCTCATTCGATCGTTCTCGATGGTCTGCGAAGCGATCGTGCCGACGAGTTCCGCCTCGCCGCTCTCGACCATCTTTTCGAGTTTCGCCGCGGCCTCGTTCACTTTGGCTTCGTCCCGCAGTTCGACGATGAGTGGATTTAGCTTCTGCGCGCTTGCGGCGAAGACCTTCATTTCCACGTAAATTTTCCAATCTTCGGGCGACTTGGCAGGCGGCTCCTGCGCGATGGCGACGCTTGCAAAAGCGAGCATGAGAATTGCGGGAAGGAACTTCATCGGAGCGCTTGGACGGGCAGAAGCTGCGTTCATTCAATCCAGCGGACCAGAAAGGATTTTAACTCAGGGACTTCTTTGCGCTTTGTCGGATGCGTGCCACGCACGCGGAACGCGGCCCGTTGCCTTTTGGACGACTGCACTTGGTGTTGAGCGGGAGCGCTCCCGGAAGTTCAGATTACCGCAACCGGCGTTTAGGCTCCTTATACCCAAGTTTAGGCTACCGCCAAAAGAGTTAAGGCGGCTTCGCCCGGATTTCGCCTTCCCGTTGGCGGGCGCGAGGGAAGGATTTCGCGACGCGAGACGCGTTGTGCAGCGCGTGAGATTGCCTGGAACGATGTTTCGGCAGCAACGACAGGTGTTGAGGGAGCACAAAACGTTGTTTCAAGGGCTCGCGCGTCGG
>CBHXZU010000453.1:0-5528 GCA_966125105.1 uncultured Prosthecobacter sp. | reverse complement strand
TCACGTGGGTGGTTAATAAGAATACCGACAGCAACAACGCGCGGCAGAAGACCTTCGCCGCCGCCTTGGAGGCGTTCAGCTGAAGCAAACACTAAAACACTAAAGCCAAACACTAAACGCCAGTTCCCCGGCCGCGGTGTTAGTTTTTAGTTTTTAGTCTTTAGTGTTTCGAAGGCTTCCATGCCGAAGCAGGTTGACTGAACCGCGTTCCTCTTCAAAACGCTGCGATGTCCACCGCTTACGACGAAGTTTCGTACCCCAGCGCGATTTACGCAGAGACGCACCCGGATCGCCTCGCTGTCATCGCGACTCTTTCAGGATTGAATCCCGCGCCGGTCACGAACTGCCGCGTTTTGGAACTGGGCTGCGGCGATGGCTTCAACCTCATCGCCATGGCGCATGCGTTGCCGCGAAGCTCATTCGTCGGCCTGGACCTCGCGTCCGTCCCAATCGCGCGAGGCAATGCGGTGATCCAGGAGCTCGCGCTCAAAAACGTCGAGCTCGCCGCGCGCGACGTCACGGATGCCGGTCCGACCTTGGGACAATTCGACTACATCATCGCCCACGGCCTTTACTCGTGGGTCCCTGAGTTCGTCCGAGAAAAGATCCTGCAAATCTGCCGCGAGAACCTCGCGGCTCAAGGTGTCGCTTACATCAGCTACAACGCGTATCCCGGAAACCACGCGCGCGACCTCGTGAGAGGAATGATGCGCTACCACGTGGCAGACTTGAAATCGCCCACCGACCAAATCGCGCAAGCGCGCGCGCTCGTGAAGCTGCTGGCCGGAGCAGGGGACCCGAAAGATCCCTATATGCAGACGCTCGATCGCGAGCGCGAACGCGTGGAGAAATATACCGATTCCGGATTCTTTCACGATGACCTCAGCTCGACGAATCAGCCCTTCTACTTCCACGAGTTCATCGCGCAGGCCGGGCGACACGGCCTGCAGTTCCTCGGCGAAGCCGAGCTGACGGAAAAACAAGCCCTCCAATGCCCCCCTCATGTGCAGGCCGCTCTCGGACAGATCGACCCCGCCAACGTGGTCGCAGCCGAGCAGTATCGCGACTTCGTTCGTAACCGTGCATTTCGGCGAACGCTGCTGTGCCACCAGGGACTTCCCCTCAATCGCGGACTCGATGCCGCGCACATGGAGCGGCTGTTCGTCGCCGGATCGATTCGTTCCATCACCCCGGACGCCGATCCCAATGGCGTCGAGGTTTTCGCCGGTCAGAAGAAATCGGAAGTCGAGACCAACCGTCCCTTGATGAAAGCTGCGTTTCGCCGGATCGGCGCGGCATGGCCCGATTACCTGCCCGTACTCGAACTCATCGCCGGCGCCAGCGGCGATGTGGGACGGAAAGGGGAGGAGTCCGCCGAAAACGACGCCGCCGAGTTATGCGGCGCGTTGCTGCAGGCCGGCATTGCCGGAGTGCTCGACGTGCACGCCCATCGTCCCGTCCTTGTGCTGAATCCCGGCGACCGCCCCGTCGCGAGCACGTTGGCGCGCATGCAAACTGCCGAGGGCAATCGCGTCTCCACGTGTTTCCACACCATCGTGCAAATGGAAGACGGCCTCAGCCGTCTCATGCTTCAATTGGTCGACGGAACCCGTGACCGCGCCGCGCTGGTGCGAGAGCTCCAGGCCGCCGTTCGCGCCGGCAAAGTCAATGCCCCTGTCACCGCCGAGCAAATCACCATCGAGCAAGTCGACGCCGTCCTGCGCCGCTTCGGGAGCCTGGGTTTGCTCAGCAGCTAAGCGACTTTGACGTTAGCCAGTTGCGCATCGTTACGCCAACGAGCAGGCCCGAAGGGCCGACCAGAAATTAGCCGGCGGCGTAAGCCGCCGGAACAGGACGAAAATTGCGAGAGTCCCGAAGGTGGCGACAGACCGGCGCCACAAGCAACCCTGCCCTCGCAAGTCGCCTCTTCCAAATGTCCCGCCGAAAGGCGCGCTCTAAAACTTGGATGTTGAGCCGAGTTCAAGCGACGGGCCATCCACCAGGAAGCCGCACTCGGCGTGATGTTGGATGTTGACGCCTCCAAGGTAGGCACGCGTGCCATCCCAACATCGGACGCCCAGCTCAATATTCAGGTTGGCCCGGCGAAATCAGCTTCAGCTTGAAGCCCCATTCACTCCGCCCGTTTCTCCACCACCACAAGCATCCCATGCACCGGCTTTAAAAACTCCGTCCGCAAAACTTTCCCCTCCAGCCGCGCCAACTTAAATCCCGCCGCCTCCGTCGCCGCCCGCACGTATTCCTCCGTGTGCGTGTAACGCCCTGTATGCTCGAGCGTCACTTTGTGCGCGCCCGTCTGCGCCGGCGTTTTCTCGAGCGTAAAAATGAACACGCCTCCCGGTCGCAGCGATTCCTTCGCTGCGGCAAACACCGTCTCGAGCTTCCCGAAATAACAAAGCGTGTCCGCCGATGCGATCACGTCATAGGCATTCTTCCGCGATTCGATGAACGCCGTGAGCTCTGCCTCCACCAATTCGTCGTAGCCACCCCGCGCCTTCGCCTTCTCCAGCATCTTCCCGGAGAGATCCACCCCATCAAGCCTGCTCGCGAACGGTCGCAGCATCGGACCGCACAACCCCGTTCCGCATCCCGCATCCAGGATCACGAGATTCCCTTTCGGCTCCGCGTAGATGTCCCGCACCGCCTCGCCGACGAATTCCGGCGCCTTGTATTCGAGCGTCCGCAGCTTCTTGTCGAACGACTCCGCAAAGTCGTCGAAAATGTGAACGATTAGCTGATTCTCCGACCGCTCCGGGACCGTTTCGTCCGCGCCGGCCTGGAGATGATGGCGCGGCACCGGGTTCGACGGATCCAGTTCGAGCCATCGTTGCCATACCCTTTTCGCATCGTCCGCGCGGCCGCTCGCGGCGAGCAACTGCCCGTAAATCAAGTTGGTGCTCGGGCGCGTCGGATCGATCGCGAGCGCGCGTTCGTAAACTTCGAAAGCTTCATCCACACGGCCCTGCATGTGGAAAATGCCCGCAAGCACCGTGTAGCTCCGCGGATCTTCCGGGGTGAGATTGATGACTTTCGCAACGGCCGCGATTGCCTCTTCCAATCTTCCCTGGCGGAATCTCAAGTGTCCCAGCCGGGCGAACGCCGGCGGATTGTCGGGCTTCAGATCGATCGCCTTCTGAAAAGCCGCCGCGCTTTCTTCAAGCCGATCGAGCTTCTCCAGCGCATTGCCCAAGTTCAGGTAGGTGTCCGCGCGATTTGGGTTCGCCGCGAGTGCCTTTTCGTACTCCGCGACTGCTCCTTCGAGATCGTCCCGCTCTCTCGCCAGCACGCCGAGGTTATGATGCGCGTCCGCGAAGTCGGGTTGTAACGCAACGGCCTTCTCGTAGGCAGACGTCGCCTCTTCCAGGTGCCCCAGTTCCTTCAGCACGTTCCCGTAATTATTCCAGTAGCCCGCGAAGTCCGGCGCGACCTCCAGCGAACGGCGAATGAGTGAGACCGCTTCCTCGTCACGGTCTTGCTGGAAGGCAATCAACCCGGAGAAATGCAGCGCATCCGGGTAATTCGGCGCCACCTGCAGGACTTGACGATAAATCTGCAGGGCGACGTCGAACTGTTTGTTCCCCAGCGCCTGGTTGGCGAGGCCCATCGCGTCGCCGAGCGTAAGATCCCGGTTCGAGCTTTGCTCGCTCATGTCGCGTCTCCGAGGTAGCGCGCGAGCAGTTCGGCGACTTCGTTGTTCTCCCGCCAGCTGCTGAAGCAAAGGGTGCGGAGCCGCGCGAGCAAGAGGTCGAGTTGGTTGAGCGGTTCCGCGAAGATCGTGTGCGGCGCCTCCGTCGGCGCAGCCGCGAGATCGGCGCAAATGCTGAATGGCCCGAGTCCGGGGAAGAAACGGACGAGCAGCGCGAGGACGGGTGTCCAAGCCTCGAGCGGAATGAGATCTTCCGGCGCATCTTTCATGACCTGCTGAGGTCCGAGCACCGGCATCCAGCGCGGATCCATCTCGAGAATTTCGCGAACGGATTCCTCAAACGATTTCTCGATGCCGCGCGCAGTCACTGCGCGCCCGAGGCTCAGCATCGCATCCAGCGCGATGGGGAGGGTGACGTTTCCGCCCGCGAACAGGATGCGCAGCGCCAGCACCCCGAGTGAATACAGGTCGCATGGCGTGCTCAGCGGCGGGATCACCTCGTACGGGATCTGGCTAAACGGCGTGCCTTCGTAGCTCCGCAGCACTTTCTCGAGGTGCGGATCCAAATCCATGGGAATCGTCCGGAACCCAGTTTCGCCCGGCGCCAGCGCGGCGGATGGATTGATGGTTCCGATCAGCGCGAAGGTCTTGTTCCCCTCCATGGGAAGGGTCAGGCGCAGCAATTCATTCGTTCCCACCGGCAAACGATCTGGCGCGACGAGGGTTCCCTCCGCGACAATGCCGCCCTGGGCGTCCGCCAGGATGCGTTTGATCCGGACCGAGCCGCGCCCGTTGCGGGCCAGGCCTAATTCTTCCGGACGGAAGATGGAAACGGAGGACGGGCCCCGTGCCGCGAAGTGCTTCGCGCGTCCACCGGGAACGTCGAGGACCATTGCTTCACCCACCCGCGCGATCGAAACTTGCGCCGACCAACAGTAGGGGAGTTCGGTATCGATCGCGCCGAGGCTCACGCGGAACGTCGAAGCATCGATGTTCAACATCGGCAGACCTGTCCGCTTGGTTTCATCCTGCACCTTCCGAAGACACTGCCGGATGAGCGTCATCTTCAGGTAAAGCGTCTCGGCGAGACGACCAGCGGCATCTCGTCGCGTGCCGAGGAAGTGCCGGCCCTTCGTGCGAATCGCCGCCTCATCCGCAAACTCACGGTAAATGCCCTGGAGTCGGAAGACCTTCTTCCCGTTCGTGAGCCCATTCCACGCGCGTCCGCCCAGGACGTCCGCGAACTCTTCAATGCTCAGCGGCGCGAAGCGGCGAACCAAGAGCCCACCGGCCCCGCCGTTCAGATCCGCTGCGCCATTGGAAGAAAAGGGTTCGGTGCCGCCCGACTCCGTCGCCGGCTGATTCAGCGGGTAAAATTTCTCCGCAGCGCGGCCGAAGCGCGCAGCCGAGCCGGAGTAAACCGGCAGGCCCGCATTCGCCAGAGCCCGGTCGTCCGTGCACAAGCTGAGCAACGAGCCATCGGCCGACGCGGCGACCATCGGCTGCCAGGTCTTCGTCTCCAGGAACACCGGCTCCCGCGGCGCCTTCGGCAGGCTGTAGTGCGATTCCGGTTCCGATTCCTCGAGAATGGTTCCCAGCTTTTCCCATTGCTGATCGCGAACGGCGTTCACGACTTCACCGCTGACATCCTGGTACCACAACTCCACCCACTCGTGGATTCGGCCGCTCGCATCGGTGACCGCTCCCAGCAACACTTGCGCATCCTGCGTCTGTCGCAGGAGGAGGAAGTGCCCGGAAGCCGGGTCTGCCGTTTCGCGTGTGACGACGCACAGGCGAAGGGAAGCGGATGCCTCCGAGGGTGAAATGGGCACACAACGAAAGCCGGGTTCTAACTTGCTCTCAA
>CBHXZU010000452.1:0-5540 GCA_966125105.1 uncultured Prosthecobacter sp. | reverse complement strand
CGATACAATTCCCTTGCTAGGCCGCCGCTCGTGGGAAACCGCGAGCGGCGGTTTTTGCTTTTTCGGGGATCGCGGAGTCGGGCACATAGGTCGTATAGGACCCATGGGACCTATGTAATAACTGGCCGCGAGGAAGAGGCGGCACCTTCATAAAACCTCCCTGTCTTTCCCGCGCCTCCTTGCATTGACTTGCTCGGAAAATCATCTTTTCTCCGCACGATGAATCGCCTTTTTCATTTTGTCGCGGCAGTCGCTGCGCTCGCTCTCGGCGCTTGTGCCGCCCGGACGACTGGCAGTGCCTATAGTGTGAAAGCCTTTGCGCCTCACAATCCCGACGCCGTTAAAGTAAAAGTCTCCACCTCGACCCAAAACATCTACGTCATGGAAGGCGATCGCCTTCTCATGGGAGTGCAGGGTTGCGTGGGCGCGAACAACAGCACGCCGAAGGGTAACTTCCGCATCGGCAGCAAAATCAAAACCAAGCGCCGCGTGAGTGAGCCGGATGCCGGCTACCCGATGGCCTACTGGTGCGAGTTTCTGCCGGCTTACGGATTCCACGAAGGTTTCGTGTGGGGCATCCCGCGCACGCATGGCTGCATCCGCCTGCACAAGGAAGCGGCCGCCCGCTTCTACGCGCTGGTGAAAGTCGGCACGCCGGTGAACATCGCCACCTCGCAGCCGGAGGACGGCAAGTTCGGCCACTTCGTGCGCAAGCTCGACCAGCGCAACGATCCCAACCCGCCGCGCTCGCTTCTCATGAGCGCTTCCTGGTTCACGGACCCTGCCGGTCCGCTGTTGATTAAGGAGTAAACCCCGGTCCTTTTCAAAGGGCGCCCGCGACGCAAGTTGCGGGCGCCTTTTTCTTTCGCTGGCAGGAGCGCCCGCATCCTGCATCTTTAGAGGCTCACGATGTCGAACGAAACTGCCGCTACACCGCCGAAACGAGTGAATCTCCGCACGCCGGATGTCATGGCGGCCGTGCAGGCGCAGGTGGAGACGCATTATCGCAGCGAAGTCGTGGAGCGCATTCGCGCTCGCGGCGGCTCGTTGACGGTGGACGGAGTGACCATCCACCTCGCAAAGCAGTTTGGTTTTTGCTACGGCGTCGAGCGGGCGATCGACCTCGCTTATGCTGCGCGCAAGGTTTTCAACGACCGTCGCGTCTACATCCTCGGCGAGATCATCCACAACCCCGAGGTGAACCGGCAGATCCAGGACATGGGCGTGATCAATTTGCTCGAAGGCAAAAAGGAGGCGGATGTCAGCGGCCTAACGACCGACGACGTTGTGATCGTTCCGGCATTCGGCACGGACGTCACCACCCTGAAGCGGTTGAAGGAGCGCGGTGTGCAGATTGTCGACACGACGTGCGGTGACGTGATGAGCGTGTGGAAGCGCGTGAAGCAAAACGCTTCGGAGGACATGACGAGCATCATTCACGGCAAGGCCTCGCATGAAGAGACGCGCGCGACAGCGAGTCGTGCCGTGCAGGAAGGCCGCGGGCATTACCTCGTGGTGCTCACCCTCGCGGACACCGACTACGTTTGCGACTACATCCGGCACGGTGGGAATAAAGAGGAGTTTTTGAAGCGCTTCGAAGGCGCGCACAGCCCGGGCTTTGATCCCGACGTGCACCTCAAGCGCGTTGGCGTGGCGAACCAGACCACGATGATGCGCGGCGAAACGGAGGAAGTGCAGCGGCGCATCATGGCTGCGGTGCGCGACCGCGAGACAGCCGCGAAGGGCGCCGATGCCGATACGGCGCTGAAGCAGAATTTCCGCTTCTTCGACACGATCTGCGGCGCGACGCAGGAGCGTCAGGACGCGCTGGAGCAGATGCTGAAGGGCCGCATGGATCTGCTGCTCGTGGTGGGGGGCTACAACAGCTCGAACACTTCGCACCTTGCAGAGATGGGCGAGGCGGTGTTGCCGACTTATTTCGTGCGCAACGCGAGCAAACTGATGTCGCGAGAGCAGATCGTGCATTTCGATCAGCACCAGAAGCACGAGAAGGAGACGCGGAGCTGGCTCCCTCCGGCGCCGGTCGTCGTCGGAATTACCGCTGGCGCGAGCTGCCCGAACAATTTGATCGAAGACACAATCGTGCGGGTGTTCGAGCTTTACGGCATCCCTCGCGATCGCGTGCTGGCAGCTTAGGACGTGGCGCGCGCGCCGCTTCGTCCGACCGCGTGGTTGCCTCTGTTGCTGCTCCCGGCTGCGGCGGCATTTCTCGCGCCGCATGTCCGGGCATGGGTGTTCATGTGGGCGCTGTCGGGGGCGGTTTTTCTCGGCTGCAAATGGCTCATGCTGCAGGAAGCGATCGCTCGCGGCGAAACCGGATCGCTCTCGAACAAATTGGCGTTTCTGTTCGCCTGGCCCGGAATGAATCCGCAGCCATTCCTGCGTGGTCGCGTTAGGAGTGCGGTATCGCTCGGGGAGTGGGCGTTTGCGATCGGCAAGGTGTTGTTCGGAGCGGCGTTGTTTTGGGGAGTTGCACGGCTTGCAGGCGGCGGAATGCTCAGCGCGTGGATCGGGATGATCGGGCTGATCTTCATGCTGCATTTCGGCAGCTTCCACGTGCTCGCTCTGTTCTGGCGAAGCGTCGGTGTGCCCGTGGAGCCTTTAATGAAGAACCCGGTGGCGGCAGTTTCGCTGGGCGAGTTCTGGGGGCGTCGATGGAATGCGGCGTTCAATGAGATCGTTGAGCTTCTCATCTTCCGGCCACTCGGGCGGAGTAGGGGAATCGCGATTGCGAGTATGGCGGCGTTCTTTGCTTCGGGATTAATCCATGACTTCGTGATCTCGGTGCCCGCGCGTGGAGGTTATGGGCTTCCGACGTTTTATTTCCTGCTGCAGGGATTCGGGGTTTGGTTTGAGCGCTCGGCGTTTGGAAAACGACTTCGGCTGCGCCGCGGATGTCGCGGCTGGCTCTTCACCTTCGCGGTCACCGCGGGTCCGGCGTATTTATTGTTCCATCCGCCATTTGCGCGGGCGATCATGCTGCCGATGATGTCCGATACCCTCGCGCTGTGAACGTTCCCGATAATCTCCTCACCTTTGGCGGCATCCTTCACTTTTCCATCCTCGCGGCGAGTGTGCAGATTCCTCGCGTGCTGAATTGGGAAAAGGAACTCGCGAAATTGCATCCGTTCCTCCGCCAGTTGTTTTGGGTTTATGGGGTGTTCGTTGTTCTGACGATCATCGGGTTTGGGACCATCTCGCTGCTTTGCAAGCAGGAGTTGTTGTCCGGCACGCTGCTTGGTCGGAGCTTCTGCGGATTTGTTGCGACGTTTTGGATCGCGCGGTTGGTCGTTCAGTTCTTCGTCTTCGATTCGCGGCCGTTTCTCACGAACTGGTACTACAAAACCGGGTATCACAGTCTCACGCTGGCGTTCATCACGCTTACGGCGATTTATGGGTGGCTTTGCTTTCGGACGTGAGGGTTGCTTGGACAGATCCTTAGCGCAGCGGTAGCTGTTGTGTCGCCGCCTTCGGGGCTTTGCCGCTTGGATGGGCTAACCTAGGGCGTCGCTCATTCTTCGCTTTGCCCTAGGCTGGTATGCTGTTGGGCCTTTGGCCCGCCGCGGCAGACGCCGACGAGACAGTTGCGGTGAATGCCTTCGGCTGTCTTCGGTTGTCTTCGGTTGTCTTCGGTTGTCTTCGGTTGTCTTCGGTTGTCTTCGCATCGCTACGGCTCGTCTCGTTACACCCGGTCAGGAGACCGGCTTTTCGCGCGCCGCGTCTCTGAAAACTGCATAGGGCAGAACGCAATTGTTGGGCTATCTCATCGACGCGCCTACGAGCCCGCCGCGGCAATGCATGCAGAGATTGGGTGATTGAACCGCTCTACGGAAAGGTAATGTCAGCGGTGACGGCGCGGTGGTCGGAGTAGAGGGAGGTGTGGTGTTCGCAGCGGAGGACACGCAGGTGTTTGTTCGTCCAGATGTGGTCGAGTTGCAGCACGGGCAGCGGCATCGGCCAGGTAGCTGCGTAGCCGCGGCCACCGGCTTCGAATGCGCTGGTGAGACGGGTGCGCAGGCGGTCGAAATAGACGGAATCCGACGGCGTGTTGAAGTCGCCGATCACGATCAACGGCTTTTCGGCGTAGGCGTCGACGATTTGAAAAAGCCGATCGAAGGCCGGTCCGCGGGAGCGTTCCAGGGTTGAGGCGTAGTCGACCATCAGCAGGAAGACCTCGCGGCCGCTGATTACTGCCCGACAGATTTGGCAGCCGCCGACGCCGCCCAGCGAACCACCGTCGATCCGCTTTACCTCGGAGGGCGCCACGAGCAGAAGCTCGCGGGCGAGCGGCAGAACGAAGCGCCCGGCAAACTGCTGCGCCCATTGCGGTGACGTTTGCTGCGTTCCTCTGCGGGCTTCACCAAAGACCATGAAGTCTGCGTGAAGCATTTCCGCTTGCGGCAAAACCTTGTCGAGGCGCCACTCCGGCCGCGCCACGTTCCAGTAGGCGATGCGGAAGGATTCCGGAGTATCGACCTTTGGCCCGAAGGCGCAGTAACGGAGGACGAACATCGTTGCGCAGAGCACAAAGACTCCGAGCGTGACCCAGCGGATGCGGGGTCGTGACCGCCAATGGATAAGGCACACTGCGGCCATCGCCGTCAGGACCGGCCACGGGGTGGCGTAGTAAAACATCGCGAAGCGATCGACGCTGTCTTTCACCGTGAGCCGAATGGCCAGGCCGCAAAGGATCAACGGGACCGAGAGCCACGCCGCGGCATGCCATGCGACGCTGAATGTGACGCCGAGGAAGCGCCGAAACATTCCCGCAGATGCCTCGGGCGCGGCTTTGGAGGCGGCTTTGGGCGTGGTTTTCTTCGCCATGCTACGACTTTGCCGCGGCGAAGAATTCTGTGAGCCGGCGCGCCACGGCGGAGTAGCTCAGCGTGGGCATCGCCCGGGCTTGCGAAGCCTCAACTGCGGCCTGCCACGCGGAATCGTCCGTGAGCAGGCGATCGAAGTTTTCTTCGCCGGTGAAAGCGAGTTGCTCGACGGCGCTGTTCCCGCCGATGCATGGCATGCGGCAGAGCAGCGCGTCGCCGGCGACCTGGCCGGGGACGGCGCTGGCGTCGCGTTGGAAGACGATGCGGCAGGAGGACATCGCGCGAAGGTATTCGGTGTAAGGAAGTCGGCCCTCGATCACTCGGAGATCCTTGCAGCCGAGCGCGGAAAGTTTTTTGCGTCCGCTCCGGCCGTCCAGATTGCAGACGGTGATCGGCACGCCGAGCTTCGCGGCGCCGAGCAGGGCTGCGGCGTGATTTCGTCCGGGGACGTCCCATTCGCGGGTGCCGATGAAAATGCCGGATCGTTGCGAAACGGGGACGCCGAAATCCCAGCGAGAGTCTTCCAGCGGATAGGGCGTCGGGATGAACTCGGCTTTGCGCGCGCCGGCCTCAAGGTAGAGCGAGACGAGTTCCGGCGTGCTGCTCAGGGCGGCATCGGCCTGATTGCAGATCTCGCGGAAAAGCGCGAGCGCGTCGGCGCTGTCGAGCTGGCGCGCGACTTGGTGCTGGCCACTT
>CBHXZU010000451.1:0-5540 GCA_966125105.1 uncultured Prosthecobacter sp. | reverse complement strand
AACCCCACTTCGGGGGTAGTTCCTTGCCGGCGTTATCCTAGGGTTGCCGCTCGT
The DNA here is from genome assembly GCA_966125105.1 of uncultured Prosthecobacter sp. GTDB lineage: Bacteria > Verrucomicrobiota > Verrucomicrobiia > Chthoniobacterales > Chthoniobacteraceae > SXWH01. The sequence continues at coordinate 5,486 of CBHXZU010000451.1, read as the reverse complement.
GTCTCGCGGCAACCCTAGGCTAAATGCTTCAACGCCTTCGGCGTAACCGATGCGCCATGGGTCTTTCAGAAAAGTGCAGAACAGGCTCTAGCCTCGCCGCCACGAGCGGACCTCGCAGTTCATGTCGCGCTCACGGAATTCTCCTTTCGAAACTCCTGGAGCTATAAAACAGTTCGCTCTTGCGGAACTGAGAGCGAATGGGGGGCGCGCGTGCTTCTTTGAGCAAAGTCGGGAAACGCCGTTCGATCCAATGCATGGATTTAAAATATGATTTACAAAAATGCGCGTTATCGGCACGCAATCCGAAGCCGTGCTCTTCGACAAATGGTCCCTCATAGACTGAGCACTGGCCCTCCGCGGTCCCCATGAAGAAATGAAAAATCTAATCTATACCATCGCTTTCGATCCCCCCGGCCAGGCCCATCACCAACTGATGGCAAAGTTCCTGGTTTCCTCCATATTTCGCACGAACTTCTCCGGCGATGTGTTGGTTCTCACAAACTCTGAATATCGCCTTTTTGAGCATCGCAGAGACCGGCTGACGGAAATCTGTTTGGATACCAAACGCGTCGATCCCCACAAGTTAGGCCTGGAGGCGCAGAAGTTCAAATACAACGCCAGGGAGTTCTTTCGTCGTCGGCGCTACGAGAAGATCATGTTCGTCGATTGCGACTGTATCTTCACTCAATCAGCCGACGCCGTGTTTTTCGGCGAAGAGGATATAGGTTACACGGAAGAAGCCTTCGCGTCGCTTAGCTATAATTATTACAACGCTTACCTTACCACCAAGGAATTAAAGAAATATGCGAAGCGCTTTGGCATAAACTCCGGAACGCTTTGGGTCCGGAGCGAGCATTACGACGATACCATGCAAGAATGGTGCCGTATCGATTCCAGCCCTGTCCTCCGCGAAAAGATCTGCGGAGACCAACCCGCCTGGGTTCGGCTTCTGCTTGATACCGACTTGAAAACGCGTGTCTGCCTGCGCAAAGGACAAGTTCGATACCCCTTCATTGAGGGGCTTACCGGCTTGGATATCGAACATGCAAACTTGCTTCATTTCAACGCGGCAACCCCACACCAAAAACTTCGCCACCTTTTGGGGCACTATATGCGGCGTTTCCAGGCTTCTGCCGCATATTCGATTGCCTCTCTGTTGGATGGTTGAAGATGTAAGCGCAGTGCAGAGGAGGAGCTAAGACACTTGCTTGAACAAAGGCGCTTGAAATCGAAGCGCGGAGCACTCCCCACCGGCCACGCCGTCAACCAGCCCCGCCGCAACAAGCGCGCGAATATGTTCCCACCCGGTCGGTTCGCAGCCGCCGCCGTGCCCTCCCTCCGATAAGAACGGGGCCCGCAGACCCTGTCTGCCAGCCCCATTGCACCACTAAACCAACCGGACGCTTTACGGAATGAGCACGCTGTCGATCACGTGGATCACACCATTACTCGCCGCAACATCGGCCTTCACCACATTGGCTCCCCCGATTGTTACTTTCCCGTCCGCGGCCTTCACGGCGATCTCCTTGCCGTTGACGGTCTTCACGTTCGACGTCTTCACATCCGCGGCCATGATCTTCCCTGGGATCACGTGATACGTCAGGACAGCCTTCAGCTTCGCCTTGTTCTCAGGCTTGAGTAGATCTTCGACCGTGCCGGCCGGCAATTTGGCGAACGCGTCGTCCGTCGGTGCAAATACCGTGAAAGGGCCCGCGCCGTTCAAGGTTTCAACAAGCCCGGCGGCTTTCACCGCTGCCACCAGCGTTTTGAATTGGCCGGCTTCGGATGCGACACTGACGATCGTTTTGTCTGTTTCCGCGAAGACGACGGTGGGCGTCGCGATGAACGACCCAACCACTGCAGCGGCGATGAGGAATGACTTTTTCATGCGTTTATTTTGATAGGTTTGAACGGGTGCGAACGGATCGCTCCCGCAAAACCTCAACGCAGAGAGGATGCGTTCGGGTGCAGAATTTAATTCCGAGAATCCCTCCGGGATGTGCATCCAATCCGAATCCCCAAACGTTGCTGCCCCGTCCCGCATGGGCACGTCGCCTATCGGGTTCGCGAAATGCGCTCGACTCAATGAATCCACCGGCAGACACCGGCCGTATAGGTTTGCGCCGTCATTGCCTCACGCCATTATCGCCACCGAAATGCTCACGGATTTTTTGCAAGACCGAGCCGCGCTTTATGCCACCGGCGAAATGACGGCGGAAGAACGCGGGCAGTTCGAAGCGATCCTGCATTTCCACGAGGAATTGCGGGAGTTCGTGGCGGGGTTGGCCGACGCTGGGGCTGCCTTGGCCGCCACCGCGGCTGCGGTCAAAACCCTGGTGCCTTCCGCCGAGTTGAAGGATCGGATCGCCCGCATCATCGATCATCACCCGCAGCAACGCACCCATGAGGCCCTGGTCGTTTCGGGAGCCGACGGGCTGGTCGAGTGGGTGAACTCCGCCTTTTCGGAGATGTGCGGCTATTCTCTGGAGGAACTGCGGGGGAAGAAGCTGGGGCCGATTTTGCAAGGCCCGGAAACGGATCGCGCGACCGCGGGGAGAATCCGCGACGCCGTGCACGCAAGCCGTGCCTGTCGCGAAACCATTCTGAACTACCACAAGAACGGCACGACCTACTGGGTGGATATCGACATTGCGCCTTTCATGGACGATGCCGGCGCGCCGATTTGGTTCGTCGCGCGGGAACGCGAAGTGAGCGAGCGAACTGCAGCTTAGAGCCGATTCGGCACCTGGAGTTCGCCGGCCACGGTAGTGCCGAGCGAGCAAACCGCTTACAGCTTTGGCCCGATGATCTCGCGAAGCTTTGCCAGCGCGCGGCGAATGCGCGCTTTGATCGTCCCGAGCGGCGCGCCCAATTTTTCGGCAATCTCCGACTGCGTGAGAGAAGCGAAGAACGCGAGTTCGAGAGCCTGGCGCTGATCAGGTGGCAGTTCCTGCAAGGCTGCGCGCATGAGTTTGCCTCGTTCGCCGCTCGCCGCCGCGTCCAGGGAGGTGTAGTCATCGGACTGCTCGGAAATCTCCGCCTCCCGGTGCAGATCATCGTGCAGGCGGGCGCGGCGTTGGGATGAACGGCGACGGTCGATGGCCTTGTTGCGCACCATGGTGATCGCCCAGGTCACGGGTTTTCCTCGCGCAGGATCGTAGAGCGGGGCTTTCTCCCAAATTTGCACGAAAACCTCCTGCAGCACGTCCTCGGCGGCCTCACGTTCATGGAGAACTCCGAAAGCCACGGTAAACAGCGTTCCGGAAATGCGATCGTAAAAGGCACTGAAACTTTGCCGATCGCCCTGGCCAATGCGCCGCAGAAGATCGATCTCGATTTCGAGGTCGGCTGCGGATTCAGGCTGCATAGGGCTGCGAAGATGCGGGAGAGGCGTTCGGACGACAACAGAAACCGGTCACGCCTCCGCACGGTGAGTCGCAGTGACCTCCATGCACCCGCGGCCGGCGTTGTTTTCGCCCGGGCCTTACGGCGGGGACACTCCGCTTGAAGCGGAGCAAAGCCTGGGCTGGATGATGGAACGCCTTCGGCCTTTCGGAACGCTGCCGCGGCCTCCTGAAAAGTGCCGGACAAGCTCTAGCTAGGAGGGCTGTCCCGCCTCATCGCCGCGTCCTTGCTGGACACTGCATGACCACTTGTTCATCCTCCTCTTGGATGAGCGACTCACCCTCCTTGTTCTCCCGTTTGAAAGCACTCCACCCCGCAGTGGGATTCCCCATGGAGTATTTTCTTACCGAGATTGTCGCCGACTGTTGGAGGAGGAATTCCGCGGACCTGGTTGGGTGGCTGCGGCAAATCGGCGCGACCGCATTCACAGAATCCGTCACGGCTCGAGTCTACACGCAGCAGGTCTGTCCCCCGGACGAATTGCTCGGCACCGGCGAAAAGATCCCGGATGTCGTGATTCACCTCACCGATGGACGGACCACAGAACTGATTTTCGTGGAATGCAAAGTCGGCAGCCCCCTGAGTGGGCAGGACCAACTGCAAACGTACGCGGGCATTCTTAGCCAGCGAATCGCAGACCGCACTACGCTGCTTTTCATTACCCGCGAGTACTCGCCCCAGGTGCCGGAACACGTGGGCGCGTTGGTCCCAAAAGGCATGGCTCCTCCCAACTTCGTTCAGACTCGCTGGCATCAATTCGCCGCGAGTTGGGCCAAGCGAGGTGGCCCCGCCACGAAAGATCCCCTCTCCCGTGAACTGATTTCGTTTATGAAAGAACACCACCTCAGCCAGGAAACTCAACTCACTCCCCAGGACATCCTCTCGCTAGGCGGGTTTCACAGCGCATTGGACGTTCTCCGGAGCGCATTGGACAAGGAGATCAAGGCGCGTTTGGAGGCAGTAGCGGGAAGCGCCAAGGATGACTACGACACCGCAGCTGCCATCGGAAAAGATCGCATGTTTGTTTTGCGGACCCGACCCGCGAATTTTTGGGCGAATATCGGCTTTTGGCTTCCGGCGGCCGATGACGGTTTTCCCGTGGTCTTCGCGGACGTCGCTTTTAATCAGAAAGTAGCCGGGAAAAAGGAGGTGATCGCGGCCCTGCAGGAGTTCAGCAATCGTCCCGGATCTCAGTGGAAAGCCGAGGATCTCTCGGATGCCTCTCCATTTGGTCGAGTCGTGATCGAACGGAGTCTCGCGTCGTTTCTAGGCGCCACGAATCACGTCGCCGCACTGAAAGAGTTCTTCCATCAAGTCCTCGATGACATCGGCGAGTTGAGGAAGGCATATCCCAAGCTGCCGTTCGCGTAGATGAGCGAGATGAGAAATGAAGGCGCGCATCAGAGCCGGGCCGGCTCTGCCACTCTCTGCCGTAACACGAACATCCGAAATTGCGTCCCGACGTTTCGCCGCAGGCGCGCGCATCTCCTTGAACGTTGGAGATTGGACGTTGATCGTTGGACCTAATCCGTTTTTTCGACCCGGCGAACGTCGGCGTCGAAATGCCGAGGCAGGCCGATCCCGGGACTGCCAGGCGCTGCCCTGGCCCGGACTCTTCAAACGAAAGTTCAGCGTGAGCGTCGTGATGTTGAGCAACCCGAGCGCGCTGGCTCCAGACTGGCATCATGCGGCACCCGGAAGCACCACGTGAGCCACAAGCGTCTTTCGAAGTTCGCGGCATTTTTTCGGCACACTGCGGTCGGGCCAGGGCAGCGCCTAGGCAGCCCCGGCATCGGCCTGCCTCCGCTTCTCAACGTTCCGATGTCTGCTTCTTCGACAAACGGTTGTCAGGTTGGACGTTGAACCCGCCTTCGCCACCCGGAGCAATTCCTCGCTCCGGGTGGCAAGCGGTTCCATGCGGTTAGGCGACGACGCTCCCTTCTCCCGCGCCCGTGAGCGCCACAATCCCGCTACTCGACCCTCCCGTGTCTCCACCGGATCCGCCCGTATTTCCGCCAGGACCCGAGGGCGCCATCTCCTCGTCTTTCACTCGCTTCGGGCGCTGCACATGGCGCGCGCTC
>CBHXZU010000450.1:0-5546 GCA_966125105.1 uncultured Prosthecobacter sp. | reverse complement strand
GACCGCCGCATTGACGCTTACTCAGATATCACCAAACGTTTTCTGGATTGATGACCGACAGCCTAACCACGCCTGACACGCGCGAAACTCCTACCAAGCGCGGCTACCGAATGCCCGCGGAATGGGAACCACACACCGCCACGTGGCTGAGTTGGCCGCGCCGGGACGGTGTCTCCTTTCCTGGTCGCGGCGCTTATGACAAAGCGATGCCCGCTCTCGCGAAAATGGTGAGCGCGCTCGCGGATTCCGAGCCAGTGCACATCAATGTGTGCGACGCGGCGCATGAAGCGGACGTGAAGAAGATCCTTTCCCGCGCAGCGGCGAAGACCTCGCACGTCACCTTCCACCAGATTCCAATCAATGAGCCATGGTGCCGCGATCACGGTCCGATCTTTGTCACGCGCGCCGAAGATCCGAAGCTCCTCGCGCTGGACTGGGACTACAACGCGTGGGGCTGCAAATACCCGCCGTTCGACGACGACGATTACGTGCCGACGGCGATCGCGGAAAAGTTCGGCCTTCCCGTCGAATACCCTGGGATGATTCTGGAAGGCGGTTCGATCGATGTGAATGGCAAGGGTCTCCTGCTGACCACGCGCAGCTGCCTGTTGAATCCGAATCGCAACCCGGAGCTCTCGCAGCAAGACATCGAGCAGCGCCTGCGCGACTGGCTCGGCATCAAGGAGGTGCTCTGGCTCGGCGACGGCATCGAAGGTGACGATACCGATGGGCACATCGACGACATTGCGCGTTTTGTCAGCGAAGATGAGATCGTCTGCGCGTACGAAGAGGATGAGAACGATCCAAACTTCGAGCCGTTGAAGGCGAACTTCGATTACCTTGCGGGACTTACTGCCAAAGGCTCATCCAAGGCGCTTACGCAACATGCCGAATCCGACGGCGACAACGATCCGGATGCGGGCGAAGAAGATTCCCCGCTGGCGCGCTTCGAAGTTCACAAGTTGCCCATGCCGCAGAAGATTTCCCGCGACGGACAGCGGCTTCCCGCGAGCTACGCCAACTTCTACATCGGCAATCGCGTCGTGCTGCTTCCAACATTCGCAGACACGAACGACAAGTGGGCGAGCGCGATCCTAGAAAAGGCCTTCCCGGGAAGAAAGGTCGTTTCAATTGATTGCCGTGAGCTGATCTGGGGCTTGGGCGCATTCCACTGCCTCACGCAGCAAATGCCGGCGGTGTAGCCGGCGTTTCTGCCGGACGTCTCGCTTGCCTCGCTGACCTCGGGTGCTAGGAACCGGGAGTGAACCTCTCCCGTTTCCTCATGCTGGTGTGCGGAATCTTCTGTTTCGAAACGGCGCGCGCCGAAGATTGGAAACACTGGCCTGCCGATGCTGGCGAACACGGGACGACAATCGCTGTGCCCCCGGGATTCTCCGCCTTGCGGTGGCGTCCCTCCATTCAGTCGAAGCCGGGAAAAGATGCGCCGCTCCTATTAAGCGAACGTTTCCGTTCGAACGACTCAAAGGCGGAGTTCTCCGTCATGGTCTTCTACGTTCGCGCGCTTCCGAATGTAGCGGATGCCCGGCGAATCAAGTTGAAGCTGGAAGAGGGCGAGAAACTGATCGAGCAAAAGAGCGCTCGCAGGAAGGTGAATGGCGAGACCGGTCCGTACTTTATCTATGACGAGGAAAGCACGATCAGCGCCGCAGGCTGCACGCGCTATCGGTTGAATACGTTCTCCACCAGTTCGCTTCCAGGTGCCGCCTCAGTGCTTTGGGAGTTTCAAGTGGCGGACGTAGCCGCGCGCAAGCGCTTCGCTCCTGTGTGGAAGAAGTTCAAGGACACGCTCGAAGTGGAGGAGGACTAGGCCAACCGTCCTCTGCCTCGATTCGCCCGTCGACTGCGGGAAACGGAAACCGGGCGCGCGAATTTCAATTACTCCTCTCCTTCGCGGGACCTTATGCGCCTTTAAAGTGGGTAAGTGCCAAAGGACCCGGTGAGAAACGTCCAGGTCGTCGCGTACTTTCCGATCCCTTGAGCCGTTGAGCCGGTGGAGTAGAGGATCAGTCGGTGACCGTCGCTGTACCACCAACCGGTATGCGCTGCGGCCGGCGCCGCGCCGCCAGCATAGATGCACTCCCCGCTTCCACCTCCTTCAAAGCCAGCGTTGCGAACACGATCGCCGAATCCCTTGTTCGCTGGGACCGGCGACTCGTGGGAAAAGTATTTCATCTTCACCATTTCCTCCGAGTGCTGATCGCAGGCAGCGGAAAGTTTCTCCGCGAGCAGATACGGCCGCAGACCGAGGATTACCCGGCGCTCGTTGAGGATTTCCGCATACTGCACTTGCTCGGACTTGGCCCATTTCATCTGCGCGTGGGCGACCATGGTCGCGCGATGCATCTCCCGCCGAGCGATGAATGGCTCCAGGTCCTTTACAAGGTTGGTGATTCCCGGCGGCGCGTTTTCGATCGCGATCACCGCGGACAAAGGCAACGTGGCGAGATCTGAGCTCTTCCCCGCAGCGAAGTCCTGATCGCGGCGGATTTCTGCCACCCACTGCAATGCCTGGAAAAACTGCCCTGCCGGAGATTGCGGCTTCAGGCCCCGTTCCACCTTTTTGTGCGCCTTCTCCGCATCGGAGAACGCGCGGTCCATTTCGGCGAACTTCTTTTGATCCTTGTGATGATCCGTCTGCACGATCGCCCTGGCCGCATCAGCAGCGGCAAAATAGGCTTTTATATCCTTGGCGAGTGCTTCGAACGATGGATCGGTTGGCTTCACCAATTGAAGCAAACGGCGGAGGCTGCCCAGCGCGATAGGCTCAGCGCGGGTGAGCGCGGCGGAGAACTCGCTCGACGCTTCGGTGCCATCGGCTCGAAGCCGCACAGTGGCGACCATGCGCTTCTGCGGGTCCGGAGAGAGAAGCTGGTCGGCGACTGCCTTTCGCGCCGAACCTGGCAGCGGGCCGCCGAGCGGATGGAGAGCGGCAAACGAGACGGTGAAACTGCACAGGAGTGCGAGGAAGCAAAGACGCATCGGGGCGCATACATGACTCCTCGCTGCGGTGCCGCAAGCAAGGAGTTAGGCTTCACCGACAGGAAGCACCACGCCGCGGGAGTGGCTTTTCCGCACCTTCGAGTGCGCGCCTTCCGCTACCCGTGCAACTCGTGGTTCAGCACGCTCAAGCAGTAGATCGCCGCCGTTTCGGTGCGGAGAATGATTGGCCCTAAAGTGATTGGACGGCAGCCGGCACTCTTCGCCAGCGAAAGCTCGGCCGGCGTGAAGTCCCCCTCCGGCCCGACCAGAATGAGCACGCTCGCGGGCCGCTTCGCGCCAAACTCCGCGAGCACTTGCTTGAGCGGACGCGCATCGGACTGCAGCGAAGCGATCAGCATCAGGTCATAACGCTCACCCGATTCGAAGAACGCTTTCGGCGACCGCGGCACGTGCACTTTCGGCAACCAGTTTTGTCCGCACTGCTTGCAGGCTTCGACGGCCACGCGCTGCCACTTATGCTGCTTGCGCACATGCTCGTCTTCCGAGCCGCGGATCACGGTGCGCTCACTGAGCAGCGGAGCGATCGCGGCAGCGCCCAACTCGGTCGCCTTCTCAATGATCAGCTCCATATTCTTCCCCTTCGGCACTGCTTGCGCGAGAGTGATACGGCAGCCGAGCGGCGGCGTGGCCTGCACGCCGATGCGGCGTAGTTCCACGTTCTGACGGCTCGCCTTCACAACCTCCGCTTCGGCTTCCGCGCCCTCGCCGTTAAAGACGGTCACGCGCTCGCCTGTCTTCATCCGCAGCACGTCCGTGGCGTGATGGGCCTCGCCACCATCGAGCGAAAGTCGATCGGGATTCCACGCGTGCGGCGCGATGTAGAAGCGCGGCATCTTACTGGAAGAATTCCTTCACTCGCTCGAACATGCCCTTTTGCGCGGGCGGCACTTCGTCGCCGAGCACTTCCGCGAGTTCCTCCACCTTCTTCTTTTGCTCAGGAGTGAGCTTTTGCGGGACAGAGATCGTCAGGCGCGCCATGAGATCACCGCGGGCGGTGCTGTTCAATATCGGCATGCCTTTTCCCTTCAGCTTGAAGACTGTGCCACTCTGTGTGCCGGCAGGCACTTTCAGCGATGCGGGTCCATCGAACGTCGGCACTTTCACGTCACCGCCCAGCGCGGCCGTGGCAAAACTTACCGCGATCTCGCAATAGAGATTCTCGGCATCACGCTCGAAGAATTCGTGTTCCTTGACGTGGACCACTACGTAGAGGTCGCCACGGGGACCACCTCGCACGCCGGCCTCGCCGTTGCCGGAACTGCGAAGACGCGACCCATCCTCAATGCCCGCTGGAATGCGTAGCTTGATGCGTGAAGTCTGCTCAGTGCGCCCTTCTCCTTTGCACTTCTGGCAGGGCCGCTCCACCGTCTGGCCGGTGCCGCGACAACGCGGGCAAGTCTGCGAGACCTGGAAGAATCCGCGGCTGCTCACCACCTGGCCGCGGCCGCCGCATGTCTGGCAGCTGACCACCCGCGAGCCCGACTCCGCGCCGGTGCCTTTGCAGGTGCCGCAGGCTTCGAGCTTTGAAACTTCAATCTCCTTCTCCGCGCCACGGGCCGCTTCCTCGAGCGAGATCTGCATGTCGTAACGCAGGTCACTGCCACGTTGCCGGCCCTCGCGGTCGCGATTGTTTCCGCCACCGCCGAAAAACTGCTCGAAGATTCCACCGCCCCCGCCACCTCCGCCGCCAAAGACCTCGCGGAAGATATCAAACGGATCGTGAAATCCGCCCCCACCGCCGCGCGGTGCTCCCCCGCCCTGCGCGAACGCAGCATGGCCAAAGCGGTCATACGCCGCGCGTTTGTCGGGGTCGCTCAGGACATCGTAGGCTTCACCGAGTTCCTTGAACTTGTCCTCCGCCTCCTTGTCCCCCGGGTTTTTGTCCGGGTGATACTTCACCGCGAGTTTGCGGTAGGACTTCTTGAGCTCCTCCGTGGTCACCTCGCGGCTGACCATGAGGATCTCGTAGTAATCGCGTTTCGTCGCCATCGCGGATTAGGCGCCCGAGCCCTTGCTGACCACGACCATGGCGGCACGCAGCAGCCGGTCGCGCAACTTGTAGCCCTTGCGCAGCTGACGAATGATTTTGCCCTCCGCCACTTCCTTGCTCTCCTCCTGGCTCACGGCCTCGTGCAAGTTGGGATCAAAATCCGCGCCCACGGCAGCAATCGGCTCCACGCCGGAACTCGCCATGAAGTCCTTCAGCTGGCGCTCGATCATTTCCATGCCGATCACGATCGGCGACTTCGGATCGCTCTTGCGCACTTCCATCATGCCGAGTTCGAAGTTGTCCAAGACCGGCAGCAGGTCTTCAAGGAGGCCGGCACGCGCGCGCTTTAAATCGTCCTCGCGGTCGCGGGCGACACGTTTCCGGTAGTTCTCCAATTCAGCCTGGTTCCGGGCTGCGAGATCCTTCCACTTTGCGGCTTCGGCTTGAGCTTCCGTGAGTGGATCTTTTGCGGCTGCGGCAGCAGCAACGTTCTCAGGGGTCGCGGCGTTTTCCACCGGCAAGGTTGTTTCGGGAT
>CBHXZU010000449.1:0-5575 GCA_966125105.1 uncultured Prosthecobacter sp. | reverse complement strand
GTGGTCGAGCAGCGTGCCGTTGCCCTCCTTGATGCTCTTCAGCTTTCCGATGAGGTACGCGACCTGGCTGACGTGAAACTTATTAATCTCCCGGATCTTCACGATCTTCTTGGGGTCGCGTCCATGGTGGGAGAGCTCGTGGTGACCCTCGTGCACGCCGATCCACGGATACGGCTTGTTGCTGCCCTCGTTGGAAAGGACAAACGTGCAGACGCGCGTGGCATCCGTGCGGAAGGCGAGCACCATCAAGTCGCACATCAAGCGGATGTGCTCTTCGTAGGTCGAGGGAATGCCCTCCGGGCGCGGGAAGTCGGTCGGCGCGACGAGCGGCGGCAGCGACTGCGAACGGGCCATGCGTTGCTCGATGTCGCGGATGCTGGTGAAATACTCGTCGAGCTTCTGCTGATCGGATCGGCCAAGCCGGGCGTTTAAGGCCTTCGAGTCGTCGCGGATGTAATCGAGCACGCTCTTGCGTGAGGCCAGTCGGCGCTGGCGGGCGGCGGCATCGGATCCGCCAAAGATCCGCTCGAAGACGAGCTTCGGGTTTACTTCCTTCGGCAGCGGTTGGGTGGGCGACCGCCAGGCCATCGTGTTGGAATAAACGCAGGAGTACCCGCTGTCGCAATTGCCGGCCATGTTGCCTTGCTCGCAGCCGATCTCCAGCGATGGCAGGTGCGTCAATTCACCGACTCGGGCGGCGGCCAATTGGTCGATCGAGGTGCCGCAGCGAATGTCCGTTCCGTCGGTCTTACGGGGGTGCACCCCGGTCAAAAAGGAGGCCAGCGCGCGGGCGTGATCGCCGCCGCCATCCCCGTGCGGGCGGGCGCCATCGGCAGCCAGGCCGGTGATGACATTGAAGTCGTTCTTGTATGGCGCGAGCGCCTGGAGGGTATCTGAAAGTTCGTAGTTGGCGCCGTCAGTTTTCGGAGTCCAGCTGGCCATGTCTTTCCCGTTCGGCACGTAAAGGAAGGCCATCCGGTTCGGTGCGGTCCGACGCGGCAATCCAGGTGTGGCGGCGGCCCAACTGGTCAGGTTTCCCATGGCTTCGAGCCACGGCAGCGCCAGGACGGTTCCAAGGCCACGCAGCATGGTTCGCCGGGAAAGATTTTGTGTCATAAAGGAAAGTCGCCGGCAGATTAACCAGGATCGCCGAAAAGTCGTGGGAGAAAGTTTTGGGCCAGCTTCGGGGCGGACCCGCCTTTTTTTGCGCGGCTGGCTATGGATTTTTTGCCTATTCTCGGGCATTTTGGACCCCATGCAACCGGTGCTCGACGAACATTTCGTGAGCTGGGCGCAGACGCCCGAACAGATGGACGGTCTGTGGGAACGCGGTTGGCGTCATTTCGGGCCGATCTTTTACCGATATAAGGAGGCGCTCACCAATGTGGGCCTGCGGCACGTGCTCCCATTGCGGATCGACGTGAACAACTTCACGCCTTCCAAGAGCCAGCGGCGCGTCTTGCGCAGAAATGCGGATGTGGAAATCCGGGTAAAGCAGGCGCAATTGGATCCAGACCGCCAAAAACTCTTCGATCTGCACAAGCAGCGCTTCGCGGACAATGTTCCCAATTCGCTGGAAGATTTCCTGGGGCCAGCCCCGCAGGCTGGGCCATGCCTGACGGTGGAAGTCGGCGGTTACCTCCAAGGCAAGCTCATCGCCGCGAGCTACCTGGACGTGGGGATGAACAGCGTCTCGAGTGTATATGCGTTTTTCGACCCCGAGTGGGAACAGCGGTCTCTCGGCACGGCGACGATGATGTGGGAAATCATTGTGGCGCGCCGCTCGAAGAAGCGCTGGCACTATCCAGGCTACTGCTACGTCGAGCCGTCGGGCTATGACTACAAACGGCGGTTCGGGCCGATGCAGTGCTATGACTGGCAAGCCTGGCGGCCGCTGGAGGAGAAGTAAGAGCGGCTTTTGCGAACATCCCCCTCAGTCGCTTAGACTCCATTGCGGAAGGACCTCAGAAAACCGGGGCTTTGAAGGAACTCCTCCCGGCGACGGATCTCTCGCGGGTGGCTCGGGGTCCTTCGACGACGCGGGCTCGTTCCTCGCCGCTGCGCTCAGGATGACCGGCTTTTCTGACCGGCTTTTCCGACCGGCTTTTCTGATCGGCTTTTCTGATCGGATTTGCTGACCGGCATCCTCCAAGCCAGCTTTTCGTTCCGTTCTTGTTCGACAAAGAACCAGCCGAAACGCTTTTCCGGGGTCTGGGGATCGCCGGTTTTTCGAGTCGCACTTACTGCCCAGGGACAAGCACGCAGCGGAAGCCGAAGATCACGTCCCGCTCCTCCCTGGAAACGACATTGCGGTAACCGAGGCGCAACTCTTCCTGCTTGCTGGACGCCCAACTTCCCCCGCGCAGGACCCCCCAGTCCTTCTTCTGCGTCCCGCTGTAACTGTCGGACACCCATTGCCAGACGTTCCCGGAGATATCGTGCAATCCCAAGGCGTTGGCCGGGAAAGTGCCGACCGGCGAAGTGTAGGCAAAGCCGTCGTTGTAATTGCTGATGCTCGGCGCAGTTTTCGCGCGAGGGAGCGTCCCCTGGCGGAGGGCGGCGTCGGCGAAATTGCCCGCATTTGCCGGGGGCGGCCACGTTTTGCCCCACGCGAAATCGCGGATCGTGCCATCGCGTTGTTCGGGAGTATCCCCCATCTCGGGTGGAAGCCCCGCAAGGAGGCTCCACTCCGCGTCGGTCGGCAGCCGGTAAAACTGCCCTTCATCGAGTTTGCCGGCGCCTTTTTCGTGCCGGGTCAGCCATTCACAAAAGAGTCTCGCGTCCTCCCAATTCACGCGGATGACGGGATGGTTGTCGTCTTGCGCGAAGTCAGCGGTGATGCGCGGCCGGCCGGTATCGGCGGCGTAGGCGGCGTAATCGCGCACTCGCACCAGCCAGACTCCGGCGAGGAGGTTGTCTGTGACGGGCGCGAAGTTCATCCCCAAGGAATTGGTCCACGGCTCGCCTTTGCGCGGCCCTGGGCGAGCTTCGAAAACGATCGGCTCCCACTTGCGCTCGCCGGCCTTCAGCGAGCCCTTCACTTCGATATCTTTGTACCGCTCGAGCCGCAGCGTGTAGACGTAATCACCGGGAGGCATGTCCTCCTTGAAGAACGGACCATTCGTGGTGTCGCCCACGATTACGCCGTTCTGCATTACCATCGCGCCCGCGGGCTTTGTAGTGATCTTCAGTGAGCCCGTAGGGAACGCGAGGGCGATCGGGGCGACTTCACCCTCGGGACCGACGACGATGTCGCGCGGATCATCTGGCCACGGCGCGAAACGACCAACAATCCGGTGTTTCCCTTCGAGCAACGGGAGATTCATCGGAGCTTTTCCGACTGACTCCCCATCGCAAAGAATCTCCGCTCCGGGAGGTGAGCTCTTGATGATGACGTTGCGCGAGAGGAACTCGCCGCGCGCCGTATTCTCCCCGTTGCGCGCCACGGCAAGCGAGACGGTCTTCTGCAGTTTCCCGTGCCGGAATACGACGTCGTAGCTTCCGGTTGGCCACTCGAAGGTCATCGGGGTCTTGCCGGATTGTCGATTGTCTCCGTCGTGGAGCTCAAACTCGCAGCCCGATGGAATGGAGTCGATCGAAACCATCGCCTTGCTGCGTCTCAGGGCGATCTTAGGCACGCGGACTTCCTGGCCGGCAGCGACCGTGAACTCAAAATTATGGCTGTCGAAATTCGGGCTTAAAATGGTGGCCTTGTGCAGGCCCGCGGGAAGCTCCAGTTTGAGGGGATCGGCAGTGGTCTCGATCCAACGTCCGTCCATGCTGTCGACGATGAGCTTCGCGCCTGGAGGATCAGTTTCAACAATTGCGGTGCCCGGCCCCTCGCCCACCGCAGCGAGCGGTTTGTTATTAGCCCACCACCCGACGGCTGTTCCTGCCACGGCAAGCAACGCGGCAATTGGGAGCCACCGCCTTGTCACCGGGCTGTCATCGCAAAGTGGCCTGCCGGCACGGACCCTCGCGAGGTCATCGTGCATCTGATCGGCGTTCTGGTAGCGGTCCTCGGTCGAGTGAGCACACGCGCGCCAGAGCACCTGGTTCAGGCGCAGCAACTGCTCGCGGTCCGGCAGCACATCGATATCGGTATTTACCTCGGGAAACTCGAGGCGGTCTTTGCCCATCGAGAGTTCGTAGAGGACCTTGCCGAGGCTGAAGATATCGGCTTGCGGAGTGCCGGGACCTTCCGGCGGAACGTAGCCTTCCGTTCCGACAAAGGACGCCTGCCCGAGCGGTGAGACGAGTCCGATGTCGGCGATCTTCGGATGGCCGCCGACGAAAATGATATTCGCCGGCTTGATGTCCCGATGCACGAGGCCGTGCCGATGAAGAGCAGAAAGCGCGAGCGTGAGAGACAACCCCAAGTTGATTGCCTCGTCCGCAGGCAGGCGCGCCACGCGCTGAAGCTCACTCTTGAGCGTCTTTGGCTGATAGAGCGCAGGCTCGAAGCACTCTCGCGAGACGACATCGTCCGCGAGTTCCATCACGTAGTAAAAGAATGCGTCGTCGTCGCTGCGGCCGACGTGCAGGATGTCGACGAAGCCTCCGTGCTCGCGGGAGACGGGCTCGAACTTGGCCATGCCGTCGAACTCGCGATCGAACGCGCGCGTGTCGTCGAACCGGCAGCGATCAACGATTTTGATCGCCCGCCAGGCGCCGGTCAGCGAACGCGCGAGCCAGATCTCGCCATAGCTGCCACGGCCGATTTCACGCACCACGGAGTGGTGAGGAACATGCGGCGGCGTGCGCGTTGGCGTGGAAGCGGCAGACACTGGATGACAAGATTGGCAGAAAAAAAGGTGGGGCGCCAGAATGGCGAAGGGGGGTCGAACTTAGCGGGCAGGCGAGGAAAAACGAGCTGCTTTTGCCCAATTTCTGCCAAATATCAGCGATGCGCTGCACGGAACGGACATCCGTCGTGCTGCACGGCGATCCGTTGTGTGGAATATCGATCCATCGCGTGGAATATCGATCCGTCGTGCTGTCTGGCCGATCCGCGGTGCGGAATATCGATCCGTCGTGCTGAATATCGATCCGTGGCGCAGTCACGCCGATCCATGGCACAGTTCGATCGATCCGTGGCACAGTTCGATCGATCCGTGGCACAGTTCGATCGATCCGTGGCACAGTCAGATTGATCCGTGGCACAGTCAGATTGATCCGTGGCGCAGTCACGTTGATCCGTGGCGCAGTCACGTTGATCCGTGGCGCAGTTCTGTCGATCCGCGGCACCGTCCGATTGATCCGCAGCTTGCTTCGAATTGTTTCTGGCGAACTTCGGTCGTCCCGTGGCGAGTCACGCCGATTTTCGGCGCACCGCGATTGGTTTGTGGCTCGCCGGGGCCTTCGGATCCGCATCGCTGAGCTGGACGGTGGAACTTGCCGTGGGCTGGCGCTTCGCGCCAGAGGCGGCGGGAACGCCGCCTCACTGCTATTAAGTTAAGGGAACCGGCAGGTCAAAAAGTCTGTCATCCTGACCGAGTGTAACGAGGAGAAGGACCTCGGGCCACTCGCGAGGATCTCGTTAATTTGAGAATTCCCGCTCCGAATTCAGAACGGG
>CBHXZU010000448.1:0-5588 GCA_966125105.1 uncultured Prosthecobacter sp. | reverse complement strand
GACCTGTTAAAAACCGCTTAACAGGTTCCGAACTTTTTTCAGAAAAGTTTCCTCCAGAGAAACTCCTCTGAGGGAATGGCGACGCAATTCGCGCAATTTGCAAAAAAGTTCCGCTGAAATCCGCGGAATCCGCCTTTTTTGATCGCGGCTGGAATGGAATCGCAACGAAGCGAAGTCGGCGACGCCAAAAAGGCACTGCTCGGGACGTTGCGCAGATCTGCCTATGGAACCTCGCTGACCAAACCCGTAAAGACTGCTCCTTCGCCGGGCAGGACCGATCGCCCCCGCGTCCCGTTCTTCGCTTGAGGATCGACCAAGCCAACCCGATTCTGGACTCCACCGTTTGCTCGCATCCCATTCCTCTCGCGAATCATCTTGCACGCGTCGCGGACTACCGAGTCTCGAGTTTTTCGAAGTTGCAGAAAATGAAGAATCGGATCCGCGGGATCCCAGAACGGACTTGGTACCGGGCTATTCAACTCTCGACAGTCCACGGCAAGCATTCCTTTTCGGAATTTTGCAGAGCGCCTCATGAAACTCCACATGGCGTCCTCTTCCCAAGCTCCGGAATTGTGCGACTTTCGATACGACCAAACATGATCGAGAAACTCCTGCGACCACGAGCCTCGTTGCATCATCATCACACCAGAACTTGGCCGGGGCGTCCCCATGTAATCCCATATTCCGCACACTAAATGAAAGGGTTCGAGGCACAGTCGGGTGATAGGAACATCCCAATTGCTGAAAACGGCGTCGCAATCGATCCACAATACCCAAGGTGAACGCCTTAGCGCCTTCCTCAGCATCTTGATTTTGGACCAGCAAAGCCCCCGACCTCGGTCGAAATCGTCCTCGCCAAAAAGGTGATACGGGTGCCCCCACTTCGCGCAGTAAGCGCGATGATTCTCAGTGCTGGCATCGGCATAGGTGACCTCCTTTGTGGCACCCGTTATGACGAGGACATCCTTGGGTTCAGGCAAGCGGGTCTTGAACATGATCCACGCCTGATGCTCGTCAGAGGTAACGAAAAAACCATGACCGGTGCGGCGACTCCATTCCGAGAGCGCCGCGCGCGTGGCGCTCCACGTGTGCGATTGGTTCGGCAGACCACTGAAGGAATCGGTGCACTTTAGACCTGCCATAACCCCACCGTTGCGCAGTTTCGGCCACCATTGCTCCACCGATTTTAGGACGCCGTCATAGGATTTATCGCGGTTGAGAAATACGCAGTCGAGACTGCCATTCGTGAAACGCTGAACCGAGCGTTCCTCCGCATCTTCAATGATACGAATGCGCTTGTCCGTCGCAGCAAACTGCAAAAAGGCACTCTGTGCCTGCGTCCACTCCGCTGCCGACTGGAAGTTCTCAGAGTCCACCCACGCCGAAATGGGCCGGGGAGTCCACGCTTCCACGACGTTCCACCGAGAGCCATCCCAAGACGGAAGAACAGTGGAAGGGATCCGGTTGTCACGGGCACCCACTTGAACGGCCTGCCCCTTAAGCCCCATGGAATTCAAGAGGAATGGCAGGCCCGCCAACGATCTCCAATAGGGTGCTTCTTCCCGCTTGAAAGGAGCGACAACCTTTGGCGCGCAACAGTCTGTGGCCTCGCCGAAGTACATCATCTCACTCCGAGAATTGGACCAGGTCGCGTATTCGATATCGCACGGCAGCATGCGAGAATACGCGCCGACGTGGATAAACGTCAGCAACCCCTTGCGCGCGGCGCGCGGGTAAACGGCAGAAAGCAGAAACCATCCATCGAATCCTTTTCCTGGCCAACGAACACCGGTCACCTTCCGCTCTCCGCATCCACCGGGCAAGCGACAGGTTGTCGGAATGGTCCCGCGCTCCGTATGCCACGCTAGCGCCGCTAACAATTTGCGAATCGGAAAGTGGCAAGTTGCCCCGAATCGCATCGGAGAGATTGGGAGGTATGACTCGTCAGCGGGCGCAACGTGTGGAACACGCCAAAGCCCAAGACCCGCCCTGGCAATGGCCTCTGTGCGTGCTATGTCCTGCTCAACGTCCTGCGACGTCGTAGCAGTGGACACAGTGATGAGCTTGCCGCGTTCTTCCAAAGGGAGAAAACGCCATAGAGCGCCTGGACAATCCCGAAGCGAAGATGACTGCATGAGCACCACCTCGCAGCCGGCGCGGGTCAAATCCTCGGCAAGAAATGCTAAATCCGCCGCGAGATGAACACGGAAACAAATGTCGGGGCGCCTCGGCAGAATCTCTCGCGCAATCTTAAGCAGCGGCGCAACTCTGCCGCCCCAGAGAGATTCTCCCTCGACTCTTCCACTGATACGCGGATTTTTAAAGTTCCCGAGAGTTGGTTTCGCTAAATCCGGTTCGGACTCGCGCAACGGTTTCCAATACAACGCGAAGGAGACAATGTGCCTCGCTGAAGGAGACGACTCATTCAATACCTGCGTGATATTGGTCCACTCATTGCAAACCGCAAGCTCGGAGGACGTCGCTCCCGCCCTATACTCAGAGATCAGTTCGTCAGAAAGTATGGGGAACGTTTCGGTCCAGCTCATTTCGACGCAATCGTAGCGCTCAACCTGTGAAGCGGCTTCGGAGCAGATGGGCGGAATGCGTCGCAGCGCGTCCAATTGGCGTTGATCCCCTCAATCAACCGTCCTGGGGCTTCACGCAGCATCGTTTCGAAGGATGCAGGATCACCGATGGCGCGAAGGTTCACCAATAACTTGCCCAACTTGGTCGGTCGGGCGTCGGAAGTTGAGATCTTAGCTTTGTCGCCATTCATCGAAACATTCACGACTGACAGCCCCATTAAACCCGGAGGCGAGAAACTCATCTTGAAGTGCGCAATGTCGGCCCCGGCCGCCTCGAGTTCACTTCGAATGGCTTCCGCAAGCGAAAGCAAAAGACGATCGGGAGCAAACTCGCGCTTCGCGGAAACGTCGGCTTCCATATGCAGCCATCCCAATGCGGCCTCGCCAGATGCATACAGATCATAGTCCACGTCAGGCACGTCACCGGCAGACGCTCTCTGTGAGATCTGCATCAATGCCTCTATTCCCGATCCGTTGACCGCCGAAGTGAGGAGTTGCGGCTTGGATGGAAAGGCTTGCCGCATTCGCTGCTGAAGGCGCGTCAACCGGCTTTCACTGAGCAGATCCACCTTGTTGATGACGATGACCTCTGCATCTTCCAGTTGTTTCGGCCAAATGTAACCCACCTCCTTCACCAACCCCGCCGAGCGCTTAGTCCCGAGGAAATGGTTAACCGCGCGACGGCCATCCACGACCACAATCAGAGGAGCGATAGTCAAAGGGAGGCGGTATACTTCGCGGAGCGGATTAATGAGGGTCGCCTGAAGATCGGTGCAACTCCCAACGGGTTCGGCCAGGATTATTGAAGGGCGAGACTCGGCCCGCTGGCGTTGGATGATCGAGGCAAATTCGTCACTGCGACAACAAAAGCATCCTCCTGCAACCTGGTCAGTCGTAGTTCGCATTGAGGCAAGTTGCGTGTCGATCAATCCATCGCTTTGGTCATTCGTAATGATCGCCACTCTCTTGCCCTGGTCCGCGAAGGATTGCGCCAGGGAGAGTATCGTCGTTGTTTTCCCGGCGCCGAGAAATCCACTTATCAAGACTAGTCTTGGCCGCGCGGAATCGGCATCCGATGGTTGAGAATCTGTGGGGTTCAATTCTTTGTTTGGGGTTATCTGGGGAATAAAGGGGAACAACTTCAGAGCGATTTAGCGCCGATTCTGCGCCTGCATTACTCCTTGTATCCACTTTAATGCCGCAGGAGTGCCTTCCAGTTCCTGGCGTTGGAGGAAACCACTGCGAATTTCAGGTCCACTCTCCCCAATAAACGGACGCACGCTGTCAAGTTGAGCTTGCTCGCTTGCAATCCGCTCCTGAAGGCCAACCAACCGGGCACTGGCTGTTTCACCATTGCTGAGCACGGTTTGCGGAGAAAGCAGTTTGAGCGCCTGGATTTCCAGCACCTGCCCGATCGCCGCCTGGAGTTCCATGCCGTCTCCGTATGGATTGAAACGCTGCGCCAGCGCGATGCCGCTCGTCGCGAGTCGAACCCGGTCGTCTTGAGGAAGATTTTGCGCCGCCGGATCTTTCAAGGTCCGAATCAAACTACTCCCCGCCCTGCAGAAAAGATCGTTGGCCAGGCTCTCCTTCTTCTCTGACCAGAACCATAGTATGGAAGGGTCTGTTCCCAGCAGGCCCAAATACTCCCGCATCAACTTGCGCCGTTCAGAGGTGCCTAAATCATCGCCTTCAAGTTGCGAGAAGTGGAGCAGGCCATCAATCGCAGCATCCTTGTTACCTAAATCGGCTTCGGCCCCCGCGAGGCAAATAGATAGCGCCGGATCATCAGGAAAGGCTTTGGCACCCTGCCGCAAAACATCCACTCGCTCCTCTACTGATCCGCCCTCTCTTAGACCAATCATGGCAAGCACAAGCGCCGCCTCGGGCTCCAGTGTCAACCGAGCCCTTAGCTTTTCAAGAATCTGCGGATCCGAACGATTTGCGTAGATAGCCCAATAGGCTAGCGATTTGTTCAACGTGCTTCGCAGAAGCTCTTCGCTCGCTTTCCCCTCGTCCAGCAACCGAGTCGGGGAACCGCCGTCCACGCGCTGAACCGCTCCATCAGAACCCGAGACACGCTCGACAACGATAGCCTCGCTTCCCCCTGCAGTTTGCGACGTGCCGGAACCCCGGCTTTCGTTGCCGCGCCCCCACTTCCAAGCATCACCAAAATGCCAGCAAACCATTCCCGCAGTCAAAACTGCCGCAGCCAAAGCCGCCTCGCGTGGCGCGAGCTTCATACCCCTATATTTGTGGCGCTTTGCCACCAGATCAAAGGAATTGAGCAGGTTGGTTACGCAGCAGCGCAGCCGCTTCCCATCCCGGCGGAGCACGCCCCGCAGTTCTTCCTAACACCAGTCTTTGCATCGTTGCAGAACATCACCTCGCCAGTCCCGGAGGGATTTTGCAGGCAGTTCTTGCTGTAATCGCCAGTGCCGCACGGATCCGCACCATAGGCTGAAAGACCTAGCCCCAGGATCGCAATCGGCACTGTCATCGAAGTGCGCTTCAGGAAGGAACGACGCGTGATCAGCTGTCGGGAAGAACGGTTCTTTTTCATGAGCAATAGCAAGACGACCAAATTTCGTCTAGGCGCGCAACAGAAATATAGTACTTTCCGCAGGAATCTCACGTAGGCGTTCTGCTAGGTTCCGACCCGCCTGCCTCGAACCATAGTCTTCCTACAGGAATACCCTGAGTCTTGCGCGCGGGAATCTCATGATATGAGCGATCGCTAGACACCGTTCTCGATTGGTGGCGAAACCATCGCCACCGGGGCGGCTCGAAGGTCGTTCGACCGACCCCAAGGACGGCGCCGTGACGCCCTAGCTCAGGAGGAGTGCCTGTTAATAGCACGTGTCCAAGGCCCGCCCAAGTTCTGTTAGGACCGAAATCGCCCCCTGCCACCCTAGAGCCTGTTCCGCACTTTCGCCGTTATTCCAGCGGGGGCCGCGCCGCAGAATACGCGGAACGCGTTGAATCATTTAGCCTAGGGTTGGC
>CBHXZU010000447.1:0-5590 GCA_966125105.1 uncultured Prosthecobacter sp. | reverse complement strand
AGCATGGATTCCTAGTGGAAACGGACACCCAGCCCAGTCCTTCAATTGCCGAGCCCGCACCGAGTTCAGCCTTTCTCGTGCGGGCTGTGCGCGATCTTAAAGTTCCGCAGAAGCTTCGGCTTTGCGGGATGCTTTGCATTGCTGCGGGATTGATTCCCAGCCTGGTGCTCCTTTATCGGCTGAAGCCAAACGACCCCGCGTCGATCGAAAAACAGATCGTCACATCGCTCGTCGTTTGGACGGTGATCGTGCAAACGCTCGGCCTGCTGGTCGCGCTCCTGATCGGCACCCAAATCCTGAAGGATATCTCCGGCTCGCTCCGCCGACTCGGTGATCTGGTCCGCGCGCTCACCACCGGCAACAACGGCTCGGAACTCAACGTGCCTAACCGACGCGACGAAATCGGCGGTCTCGCCATCGCACTCCAGCGAATGGTAGCCGCGGCGAAAGAGGACCGCCAAAAGCTGATCGAGGGCAACGTGGCCCTGGTGCTTTCAAACGAGCGGCTCGCCCAGACGAACATGGAGCTGGAAGCGGCAAACACGAAAGTTCGCCAGCTCGCCGAGCAAGCCGGCGAAGCCAACGTGGCCAAACGAAACTTCCTCGCGGTCATGAGCCACGAGATCCGCACCCCAGTGAACGGGATCATTGGCATGACGGAGCTGGCGCTGAAAACTCCCCTCAACGGGACGCAGCGCGAATATCTCGAGACGGTCAACAATTCTGCCCAGAGCCTCCTCGACCTGCTCAATGACATTCTTGACTTCTCGAAGATCGAAGCGGGCAAGCTGGAGCTGGAGGTTGTCGATTTCAGCCTGCGCGACACGCTGGACGATGCCGTAGCTGCCTACGCGGCGCGCTACCACGCGAAGGGCTTGGAGCTGATCCTCGATATTCGCCCGGAAGTGCCGGACGCGCTGATCGGCGATCCTTACCGGCTGCGCCAGGTGGTTCTGAACCTCGTCAGCAACGCCCTTCGCTTTACCGAAAGCGGCGAAGTGGTCGTTCGAGTGGAGATGGCGAGCCCAGGCGAAGTGGAAACGCTTCTGCGCTTTACCGTCGCCGACACCGGCGCAGGCATCCCAGTGGAAAAACGGGCGGCCATTTTCGATTCCTTTACCCAAGCGGACAACTCCACCACACGCCGCTACGGTGGAACGGGCCTCGGCCTCGCGATTTGCAAGCAGCTCACCCAGCTCATGGGTGGCTGGATTTCCCTGCACAGCGAAGTGGGAGTCGGCAGCGAGTTCCAGTTCCGCGCCCGTTTCGGTGTTGGCGCAACGCTCCGCCAGGTGGGATCGAATACCCTGCACGGGCGTCGCGCGTTGATCGTCGAGTCCCACCCGCGCTGCATGCGATTGCTGGCCGAAACACTCACAGGCTGGCAACTGCAGGTGGAAACGGCGGAAAACGCGGCGGAAGCGCTCCATCTCCTCGAAACTGCCCAAAATGGGCCGCGGCCGTTCGATTTCGTTATCGCGGATACCCTCAACGACAACAGTGGAGGCTTCGAGCTTGCTCAGAAGCTGCCTGATTTCAGCAGCCACGAGCCTAAGCTGTTCCTACTGCTTTCGGCCGCCCGCCGGGAAGACGTGCCACAGGTTACCCGCGCTTCGGTTCAACTCACGAAGCCGGTGCGGAAACGGAAGCTGCGCCTTGCTTTGGAAGCCGCGGTAGAGCCGGGATCCGAGGGAACGTCCGACACGGTGCCGCTCAATGCCGGCGAGCATCCCCACGGACGCCGCCTGCGCGTGCTGGTCGCTGAGGATAACGCCACGAATCAACGGATCGTCCGGACGCACCTGGAAGCCTGGCGCCACCTCGTGGTCTGCGCAAACGACGGCGAGGAAGCCGTGGGGCTCTTCCGCGAGCAGTCATTTGACCTCGTCTTCATGGATATGCAGATGCCGAAGATGGACGGCATCGCGGCCACGAAGCTGATCCGCGAGATGGAAAAAGAGGGCGTCCATGTCCCGATCGTGGCCCTTACGGCCAACGTGCTGAAAGGCGCTCGCGAGCAATGCCTCGCGGCCGGCATGGACGCTTACCTCGGCAAGCCCGTCCGCGAACATGAGCTCCTGGCGGCCGTCGAACAGGTCGTTCCCGGCCTGCGGCCGATCGCCCACACGCAGGCGATGCTTCCGCTTCCCACACCTCCGCCGGAGACTTTTTCGAACCTGCCCTTCGACGTCTCGGCGCTCATGGCGAGCACCAACGGGAACAAGGAACTCCTCGCCAACCTGCTCGTCGATTCCCGTGACGAAGACATTCCCGAGCTGGTCACCCAGCTTTCGCAGGCCTTGGGAAACAAGGACACCCGGTCAGTCGCGCGTGCCGCGCATGCGATCAAAGGGGTGATCGGGGTATTCCACGCGCCAATCGCCTACGCCGCCGCAAAACGCCTGGAAGATAGCGCCCGGGCAGGAAAAGAGGACGTTTTGGCAGAACAATCGAGCGAATTGATCCGGGCGGTATTCGATTTGCTTAGCTCACTTGAGAAGTTCCTCGCGAGTCCGACCGCACCGGGCACCGGGGAAGCCAAAGCAGCGTAATTAGCCCATATGACTGACCACACTCCAACCATTTTGCTTCTGGAGGACACACGGACCGTCCAGAACTACATCCGCGACGTTCTGCGCTCTCTTCCGATGGCGCATAACCTAGTGGTGGCCAAGCGCATCGAGGAGGCGCAGAACCTCGCCGCGGAGCACCAAATCTCCGTTTTCATCGTGGATATCGGCCTCCCGGACGGCGACGGCATCGATTTCCTCTGCGAAATGGCGATGCTCCATCCGCACGCGCGGGCGCTCATCATTACTTCCACGCCGCGTGACGATTACCGCGACCGTGCACGCCAGATCGGAGTGCTTACGTTCCTGCCGAAGCCGCTTCAACGGAAAGAGCTCCTCGATGCGGTTGGCGGATTGCTCGCTGCCGAGGCGAAAGCCGAAACCGGCTCACCCGCGGAACCCAACGGCTTTGAGGGAACCCTCGGCGGACTCTCACCGGCGGATATTATCCAGCTCAAATGTCTCAGTCGCGCGAATGGCGTGATCGAGTTTACGACAGATGAGCGCTACGGGATGGTTTGGTTCGACAATGGCGAACTCCACCACGCCGAGACGGAAGACGCCAGCGGCAAACAAAGCGGCGAGGCGGCCTTTATGACGATCGTGTGCTGGAAAACAGGCACCGTTCGCGAGGTTCCTCAGCCCGGCACCGTGCCGAAGTCCATTATCCGCAGCT
Source organism: uncultured Prosthecobacter sp. (assembly GCA_966125105.1). GTDB lineage: Bacteria > Verrucomicrobiota > Verrucomicrobiia > Chthoniobacterales > Chthoniobacteraceae > SXWH01. The sequence continues at coordinate 2,344 of CBHXZU010000447.1, read as the reverse complement.
GGCAATCCCTGCTCATGGACGCCTCCGTGGCCATGGAGTCCGAAGTCCCCACCGCATGACCGCAATTTCTCCAAGAATTCTGCGCGGTTAGCGCAGGGCTGGCAAGCAGGCTGCTATCGCATTCTCTCAGACATGAGCCAGCCAGCAACCATCCTGCTCGTCGAAGACATCAGCACTGTGCAGTTCTTCGTGCGCAATGCGCTGACCGGTCTTCCGAAGCCTTATCAGCTCCTCACCTGCCCCTCGATCAACGAGGCGCGCAATATCATCACCGATCGGCCCATTGATCTCCTGATCGTGGACATCGGTCTACCGGACGGAGACGGCATCGATTTCCTCTGTGAAGCTGCAATCCTGCAGCCCCAGGCGACGGCCCTGATCATCACGGCCACGCCAACCGAGGCCAACCGCGCCCGCGCCGAACAACTCGGGGTGGTCCAAGTGCTTTCCAAGCCCATCGTGAAGGAAAAGCTCGTGGCTGCGGCCATCGCTCTTCTGGGCTGGAATCAACAGCGCCCGGACGACGCGCCCAATTTCCGCGCAACCCTAAGCGGCCTGACCACGATGGATATCATCCAGCTCAAGTGCATGAGCGGATCGACCGCCATCCTCGAATTCAGCAATGCGCACGGCGCCGGGCTGGTTTACTTCGAGCGAGGCGACGTCGTGCACGCCAGCGTGCGCGGCAACGGCGGCACGAAGATCGGTTACGAAGCTTTCGAAGAAATCGTGGGTTGGAAGGGCGGACGGGTCGCCGAAGTGCAAGACCCAGTCCCCTGCCCCCGCACCATCCGCACTGGCTGGCAGTCTCTGCTCCTCGAAGTCGCGCAAAGCCGCGACGAACTGCACGGCCGCGCCGCCTAAGCAAAACGGCGAAGCCGCAAACTTCGTGGCGAGGCTATCCAGAGCTGCGAGAGGTGAAAGTTGTTTCCAAGTTCCGCTGCTCCAAAGGAGCAAAATGGGAAAGCCCAGGGTGAAACCATGGGAACGATACGATATACGGGACGAGCCCTGAAAGGGCGCAACCTCCTCGACCAAAAACGTCCCGCCCTTTCAGGGCTGATCCCATTTGACCAGTCTCCCAGGGTGTCACCCTGGGCTATCTCATTCCGTTCCTTCGGAACTATATCAGGCACGCGTCGAATCGATAACTAGTCTATCCTGCCCCGCCGCGGTAAAAGCTGCAAAGGATTGCAGCAGTCCAAAGGCCTTCGGCTTTTAGGCTAAACCGGCTTTCGTCTCCACGTAACGGGCCCAGAGCCAGCAGAGGTCAGATAGGCGGTTCAGGTAGCGGGCGAGAACGTCCGTCACCGCAAAGCCTCCTTCTTTCAACTCCCATACTCCGCGTTCTGCCCGCCGACACGCCACACGGGCCAAGTCCAGCGTTGCACTGGCTTTCGTCGTCCCCGGCGTGGCCCAATGCTTGAACGAGATCTTGTGGTTCTTTTCCAGGTCATCAATCCACGCGGTGAGTCGCTCCACCATCGGCTCCTCCACAAACTGAAATCCTTTCTCTTTGTACCGCCCACGATCCTCTTCCGCGCAGGCTAGTTCCCCCATCAGGATCACCAATTCCTTCTGCACCTCCAGGATTCGCTCAGAAATCTGCGGCTCTTCACTCCAGGCTCGCGCCATCCCGAGCGCAGCGTTCAGTTCATCGCACGCCCCATAAGCCCCGACCCGCGCATCCGTCTTCGGCACGCGCCGATTAAACATCAGCCCCGTCGTCCCATTATCCCCTGTTTTGGTCGCGATCGACATAATCGCTTCATCAGCGATCACTTTTCCCGCCGCAATTCGAGAAGCTTCTGCTCAGCAGCCAGAACTCGTTCCTCGGCGCGACTCAAATCCAATGGGCCCATTACACCGATGGAAATGCGACTTTTTACATCTGCCACTTCGCGCTTAGCCTCCGAGAAGATTTCCTCCTGCCATCGTACACGTTCCGCCGGGGTTTTTGCGTTATCGCGGCGAAAAATGTACAATTGAAACGCGGCAGCGGAAGCTTCGTCGGAGGTGTTCCTCCCTGCCTTTACACCCTCCTTCAATGCGTCGTGAATCTCCGCAAGAAGAGCTCCCCGCTTCTCAATCACCTCTTTCAAGCGGTCGTCCTCCGCCGCGCAAAGATGGAATGAGCCTGCCAGGACACACAGAGCGAGGAACCGTTTCATGGTGGGAAGATGCCGTCTATTCCAAGGTGTTCTCTGCATCAACCATGGAATTGGCCGCTTCCCGATTCCCGCTGCTGGGAGCGACATCAGAGCAGCGCTCCCTGGAAAAAGCAAAACGCGCGAGGTTTGCACCTCGCGCGTTCGCAAATAGGTTTGAAAGTAAACGAGATTAC
>CBHXZU010000446.1:0-5593 GCA_966125105.1 uncultured Prosthecobacter sp. | reverse complement strand
CCTGAGCGGCAATGCGAGCCACCTAAAAAAACACAGTTGCTAGGAAGGTCGCGCTTCAAAGGCGGCTTGGTCAATACCGCCGCGGAGAACTGGCCCTACTTCGTGATCTTGAAGTGGTCGACTTCCTTCCCCTCGATCGTGATCTGGCGCAATTCGAAGGTCGTCGGCGTAAGGTCGACCACGGAGAAGCTGTGCTTATCCGAGACAAACTTCTCAGTTAGCGGCGTGTAGTTCGCGCCGTGATCCTTCTTCAGCGCCTCGATGGTCTTGTTCACGTCGATCATGTAGAGGCCGGCCCCGCCGCCGCCGGTGACGATGTGGATGATCCCCTCGGGGGTTGTGTCCTTCTGGCCGTCGTAGGTATTATCGAGGAAGATGTCGCCGTTCACGCGGCCGCGCGCGTCGCGCTTGGGAGGGTTTGGTGTAAACTTCAGCGGCTTGCTGCGCTGGTAGTTGTGCACGTGCCCGGCGAAGACGACGTCTACGGCGTATTTCTCGAACGTTGGTTCGAGCAGTCGCATGGATTGTTGCGTGTAGTGCTCCTTTGAGGTGTGGAAGGCCGGGTGATGGAAGCAGACAAATCTCCACGGCTGCTTCGTGCCCGAAAGATCCTGCTCCAGCCACGGGATGAGTTTCTCCACCTCCTTCATCGAGTAGGAGTTTGCATCGATTGCCACGAAGTGCCCCGGGCCGTAGTCAAACGAGTAAACGCTCATCGCCGGAAACTCGGGGCCTGCGACCGACTTGAATGCCGCAGCGAGCTTTTCGTCTTTCAGCGGCAGATTCCACGCGCCGACGCCGGGTCCGTTCTTCGGCACGCTGAACCAATAGAACGCACTGTAGGCGTCCGGGTAATCCGGAAAGCGCTGCATGTCGGTGTCGTGATTGCCGATGATCGGGTAGAATGGGATGCTCGCCATCAGTGGCGCGCCCGCCTTCACGCTCGGTTTCGCGACGTCGTTGTAGCAGGGGAAGAAGTGATTCAGGTACTGCAGCACGCGGCCGCCGGGGTAGGTAATATCGCCCAGCGCGACGAGGAACTCGGGTTTCTGCAGGCTGATCTGGTAAGCGATACCGTATTGCTCCGGTTTGTTGCTCGCGAGGTCGCCGACCGTGACAAAACGAACCGGCTTCGTCGCTGCCGGCCGCGTGTGAAACTTTCCTTCGCGCACGACCGACGTGCCCATCTTCACGCGGTAGCCTACGTCCGTATCGAGCGGCAGATCGGGCAACACGGCGCGATAGCGGAAGAAATGCTGCTCGCGTTCTTCGAGTGGCTTGAAGGTCTCGATGACGCTGTCTTTCAGTTCTTCGAGCGTCAGCGCCGGTTCAGTGGCGTTCGGCTTGGTCTTGGGATCGGCCCCCGGCTTCGCCGTGGTTGCCGAAGTCGCAGGAGTGGTCGTCTTCGTCGCCGTGGATGTCCCGATCGTGGGAGTCGCCGTCGTCGCGGCAGCAGGTGTGCCGGTGGATGTGCCAGCGGGCGTGCTGGGCGGGTTCGAGGTGGAAGCTGGCGTCGTCGACGTTCCGGAAGGAGTGATCGGCGTCGCGGGCGTAGTCGTCGTGGTCGAGCTGGCCTTTGGTTTCACCTTCACTTTCGCAAAATTCATCGTCGCTTTTTCCGTCGAGGCCGTCTTCGCGGCAGCCAATCCTTTCCAGCCATACTCCACCGTGAATGTAGCCGGCTTCTGATCGGTCAACCACGTGAGAACCTTCTGGTCCTGATTGGGCCCTGGGTTCCCCGGCTGGATATACGGCTTCACGAGAACGGTCTGGGCGGAGGCCGCGCAGACAAGGGCCACGAGGGCAAGGGACGAAAGTCTCATCGAGGTGAAAGGTTGCTACGCACACGGAATATCGCGGTCAAGCTGGTGCCTTAGGCGCGAGCGCGCTCGTTTCCACAGGAGAAAGGAACCCTTGCAGACATGCACAGGAAACTATATAAACTCATATAGTTTCCTAGGCCAATGGCTGCAACGAAACGCTTCGCGACAAAAACCGAGCCCGCCACGCCGGTGGAAGAGCCTTCCACGCAAGCGCGAATCGTGGATGGCGCCCGTCGGCACTTTTTCGCTCACGGCTTTCGCGGCGTGACGATGGATGACCTCGCCGCCGAACTCGGGATGAGCAAGAAGACGCTCTACGCGCACTTCCCGAGTAAAACGGCGCTTCTTGAGCACGTGCTGCGCGACAAGCTCGAGCGCGCCGAGGCGGATCTGCAGGAGGCCACGTCGGCGGGGAATGGAGATTTCGCGACTTGCCTGCAGCGCATGCTCGCTGCGGCCCGCGCGCAATTCGACGAACTGCAGCCAGCGTTTGTTCGGGATATGCGCCGCGAAGCGCCGGAGCTGTTTTCGCTCGTGCAGGAAGGACGGCGAAAACTCATCCAGCGCCATTTCGGCAAACTGCTGAACGATGGCCGGAAGTCCGGAACGATCCGCAAAGACGTGTCGGTCAGCTTGCTGATCGAGTTCCTGACGGGCGCGGTGGACGCGATCATGAATCCGCAAAAGCTCAGTGAGCTCGGGCTCACGCCGAAGGCCGGCTTTGCACAGGTGATCTCGGTGTTTCTCGACGGTATCACGAAGGAAGAGGGGACGGGGAAATGAGCGTGCCGTGGACGGTCATGAGGCTGTCGGCCGCCGCTGCATTTGCGTTCTTTGGGCTGGCGATGGGCGGATGCTCGAAACCGGATCCGAACCACCAGCAGGGTTACATCGAGGGGGAGTTCGTTTACGTCTCCTCGCCGCTGGCCGGCACACTGCGCGAGCTTCATGTCCAGCGAGGCGCGCTGGTGCAGGAAGGCGAAGCGCTTTTTGCGCTCGATGATGTTCCGGAAAAGGCAACCCGCGACGAAGTGGAGCGCCGGCTCGCGCAAGCGCGGGCGAACCTTGCCGACGCAAAGAAGGGCAAGCGTGTCTCGGAAATCGAATCGCTCGAAGCACAACTGCAACAGGCAAAGGCGTCCCTTGCCTTGGCGGAAAAGGAATACGCGCGTCAGCAGGATTTGTTCAAAACGGGAGCCAATTCGGCACGCGACTTCGACTTTGCTCGCACCAAACGGGCCGAGGATCAGCAGACCGTGTCGCGCCTCGAGGCGGATCTTGCGACCGGCAAGCTCGGCGCCCGTGACGACCAGGTCGCCGCGGCGGAGGCCACGGTGCGCGCTCAGGAGGCAGCCCTGGCCAGGGCCGATTGGGACCTGGCGCAAAAGAAGCGGTCTGCTCCATGCGCTGGCGCCGTATTCGACACGCTCTATCGCGCCGGCGAATGGGTCCCAGCCGGCAAGCCCATCGTCGCGTTGCTGCCTCCGAAGAACGTCAAAGTGCGCGCCTTTGTGCCCGAGACGAAACTCTCCGGCATCCGCGTGGGAGACACCTTCCAGGTGAGCATCGATGGGGTGCCAAATCCTTATCGCGCCAAGGTAACCTTCATTTCTCCGCAGGCCGAGTTCACGCCGCCGGTGATCTATAGCAAGGAGACGCGCAGCAAACTCGTATTCATGATCGAGGGCATCTTCGAGCCTGCGGACGCGGAGAAGTTGCACCCGGGACAGCCAGTCGATGTGAGCTTCGGAAGGTAGGCATGGAGAACGGCCTCGCTATCGACGTGCGCGGGATGACGAAGAAGTTCGGCGACCGCGTCGTCGTCAATCACATCGACCTGCAGGTCCACACCGGCGAGATCTTCGGTTTCCTCGGTCCGAATGGCAGCGGCAAGACCACGTTTATCCGCATGCTATGTGGGCTGCTGCGCGCGGACGCCGGCAGCGGCACCTGCCTCGGCTACGACGTCATCACGGAGAGCGAGGCGATCAAACGGCACGTTGGCTACATGACTCAGAAGTTCAGCTTCTACGAAGACCTGAGCATCTCGGAGAATCTCGAGTTCGTGGCGCGCATGTACGACGTGCCAGACCGTCGCGAAGCGGTGCGCAAAAGCATCGAGCAACTCGGACTCGCGGGACGGCAGAAGCAACTCGCCGGACAGCTCTCCGGTGGATGGAAACAACGCCTGGCGCTCGCGGCGTGCCTCATCCATTCGCCGAAGCTCCTGCTCCTCGACGAGCCCACGGCCGGCGTGGATCCAAAAGCGCGGCGCGATTTCTGGGAGCAAATCCATCAGCTCGCCGGACAGGGCCTCACGTTTCTCATCACCACGCACTACATGGATGAAGCGGAGCGGTGCCATCGGCTCGGCTACATCTCCTATGGCAATTTGCTTACACACGGCACGGTGGATGAAGTGATCAAGCACGTGGGGCTCACCACGTGGTCCGTCACCGGGCCGGGGCTTCTCGAACTCGCCCGCCAGTTGCGCGACCAGCCTGGCGTGCAGCAGGCCGTAGCCTTTGGCACAGCGCTGCACGTGAGTGGGGATGACGCCGCCGCGCTCGAGCGGGCAATCGCGCCATTTCAACGCGAGCCGTTCCATTGGGAGAAAGAACGCTCCGGGCTCGAGGATGTCTTTATCCACCTCATGGAGCACTCGAAGGACAACTTCGCGCCATGAGTCGGCGCCGGCCACGATTCTCGTTCGCGCGTCTGTGGGGAATCATCGTGAAAGAGTTCGTCCAGATGCGGCGCGATCGGATGACCTTTGGGATGATGCTCGGGATCCCGGTGATCCAGCTCCTGCTCTTCGGCTTCGCGATCAATTCCGACCCGCGCCATCTCCCTACCGCCGTGCTGCTCGCGGATCACGGTCCGCAAGGGCGGACGATCCTGCACGCGATGAAGAACAGCACGTATTTCGACATGGTGAAGCAGGTGACGACAGAGGACGAAGGGCGCGAGCTCCTTGCGCAGGGAAAGGTGCAGTTCGTGGTAAATATCCCCGTCGATTTTTCGCGTAATCTTGTCCGTGGTGATCGCCCGCCGATCCTCTTGGAGGCCGACGCGACCGATCCCGCGGCCACCGGCGTGGCGCTCGGATCCTTCAGCTCAGTGATCACGTCTGCGTTGCGCAATGATTTCAAAGGCCCGCTCTCCTTCCTCGCCGTGGTGCCTAGCCCGATCGATCTGCGGGTTCACGCGCTCTACAACCCCGAGACCAATACCCAATACAATATAGTCCCCGGCCTCATGGGCGTGATCCTCACGATGACGATGATCATGATCACCGGCCTCGCGATCACCCGCGAGCGTGAGCGGGGCACGATGGAAAATCTCCTCTCCATGCCGACGCGTCCGAGCGAGGTGCTAATCGGAAAAATTGTCCCCTACATCCTGATCGGCTACGTGCAGGTCGCGCTCATTCTCATCGCGGCGAAGTTCCTGTTTGCCGTGCCCATGCTTGGAAGCATCCCGCTGCTGCTCGGCGTCGCGCTCGTCTTCATCGCGGCAAACCTCGCGATGGGCATCACATTCTCCACGATCGCGAAGAATCAGCTGCAGGCGATGCAGATGACCTTCTTCGTTTTTCTGCCGTCAATTCTCCTCTCAGGTTTCATGTTCCCATTTCGCGGCATGCCCCAATGGGCGCAGACAATCGGCGAGGTATTCCCGCTTACCCACTTTCTGCGGATCGTCCGCGGCATCCTTCTGAAAGGCAATGGGACCCACGACGTCCTCCTCGAACTCTGGCCCATCGCTCT
>CBHXZU010000445.1:0-5604 GCA_966125105.1 uncultured Prosthecobacter sp. | reverse complement strand
GCAGGAATTCACCGAGAGTTCCGCGATAGCGCTGCTGGCGTGCAGCGTCGCATCGACGATGAAGCCGGTGGACCGCAGCGCTTCACACATTTCATGGGACACTGCGATGTCATTCTCCACCACATAAGCGCGGCGGCCCGTCAGCTTCACGATCGTATCGAGTGTCGAGAGCGCTCCAAGACCGGTGAGCAAGTGAATCGTGTCTCCGATCAAGCCCTGCACGCGAGGCGTGGCGCGGTCCGGTTTGGACAGCACGGTTTCCGCGAGCGCCGCGAGTCGGGAAGCCACGCGGTAGAGCGTCAATTGGCCTGCCGCCTGGCAACTTCCGGAAAACGCCGCAGCTTCACGGGCGAGCGCCCAGGCCCAGTCGGAATCGGCCGTGTTCTCCTGCCAGCGCTCCCATGCCGTTTTCATCGCGGCGCAGCGGTCATCCGGCCAGGCTGCTTCCACAGCTTCGACTTCGACCGTCACTTCGCTTTGAGGCAAAATGGGTCGGGCAAGGGGTGGCACCGGCGCACCCTTCGAGGCGAGCTTCAATTGCAAACGCGACTCCGCGAGCTGCGCGCCAATCTCTTTGATTTCCCGGCGCGCGTTTTCCAGCTGCGCGTTGAGTTCGATCACCAAGAGCCGCATCTCCTCGCGCTGCCGGGTCATCTCCTCGGAGCGTTCGACGACCGAATCAATCTGGGCGGCGCGATCCTTCATGCCTTCCACTTCCTTCGTGAGACGCTCGATTTCCGGTTCCGTCACCTGCATGGCGTTCGCCCACGTGTTCGCGAGCTCCGCGCGGACTTCCTGCAATTCCCCTTCCCGCTCCTGCAAACGCGTCCGGATCAGGTCGCGCTCCTTCGTCACCGCCTCGAGGTGTGAAGTATTGGCAATCAGCTGCGCTTCATGCGTCTCGCGGAACTCGCGCAGTTGCACCACGAGCTGCTCCTTCGCTCCCTGCACCGAGGCGTGTTGCTGGCGCAATTCGGTCAGTTCCTGCCCGACCTCCGCCAACTCGGCCTGCAGTGTCTCGAGCGCGACAAGTTTCTCCGCGGCATCTTCCGCTTTGCCGCGGAAGCTCTCCAGCTCGACCACCGCTTTCTTGGTCGCCTTGTCGGAAACTTCGCGGTCGTAGGTAAGCTCGGCAATGGTGTCCTCGAGCTCGCCGATGCGGGCTTTGAACTCCTGCGCTTGCGCCGCGGCGGAATCCCGCGCCTGGCGGATCGCCAGCAGCTGCTTCTGAACATCTCCTCCGGTCTTGTTCGCGCCTGCCTGCGCTTCGAGCAGAGACTTCTGCAAATCGTTGATCGTCCGCTGCGCTTCCGCGAGTTTGGCCGTCGTTTCTTCGTGGTCCCGCAGTACCTGGGCTCGTTGCCGCAGCGCGGCATCCCGCTGGCGCGCGGCTTCGTCGCGTCCGGCAACGTGCTGCTCAGCTTCCTTCTTGCTCTCTTTATAAAGCTGCACGGCCTGGTCCCGCTGGCTTTCCACTTGGGCGCGTTGACGATCTGCGGTATCGGCGCGGCGACGAATCTCCACCAGGACCGTTTCGTTCCGCTCCAGCGCAGAACGCAGGTTGTCCCGCTCTACGATGACGTTGCGAACCTCCTTGCGGGCCTCGTTGGCCGCTTCCAATTCCAGATGAAGCCGGCGAACTTCCTCCGCCAGCCGATCCCGATCCTCCTCAGCGGCTTCCTGTTGCCGCCGAGCCACTCGCGCCTCCTCCTGGAGGCCTTCGATATATGACCGCAGTTCCTTCGTGGGATCTGGACTCATAGGAGATACAGGTCCCGTGCCTGCCGACGCGACCGACCTCGACTCCATCCCCGGAAAGGGCGCGATTTTGGATGATATTTGGGCCATGGCAATCTCTCTCAGCCCAATGCTGAGCGAGCGCAGGCATACTAAGCAGCACGTATGCCGTGCCAGGTTACGAAGGGTTACTATATCCCACGGACGTCATATCCGTACTCTTCCAGATACTTGCGAATTTTATCAGGATTATCCCCCTGCATCTCGATCGTGCCATCCTTGACCGCCCCGCCCGTTCCGACGGCCTTCCGCAGCCCACGGGCCAAGTCATTTAGTACACCCTCGGACGTGCCGCTCGGAAACTGGAAAACGACTTTGACAGTTTGGCCACCTCTTTGCGCCGTCTCCTTTCTGAGAACGACGCGGCCCTTCCTTTTCATTTTTATCGGCTGCGGTGCATCAGGCGAAATCGACGGCCCGGGGGGAAGATTGCCGAAGCTTAGGCCACTAAGAGCCTGGTTCATTCCGGCCAACCCGCCCTGGTTAGGATTGAGTTCGACGCGCTTCGACTTTTCCGGCCTCATGCGGATTCCTTTGCCCCAGGGAAGCACCATCGGCAAGCCGGTTTGACCGCAACCATTCGCCATTTCCGGCATTTTACAAAAGCAGAACCTTCGCTACGCTCTTCGAGCCGACGCGGCCATCTTCAATGAAACCACTGTTCCTGGGCACCATTCTTGGCGCCGCCGCCATCCTCACCTTGGCTGCGCAGTCGCAGACGGTCGCATACCCCAGCATTCTGTCGGCGGAGTTTACACAAACCTTCCCCTACTCGATGGCTGGCCAGCTCATTTTCACGAGCGGCAACCTGGATTACCAAGGGTCGGGCACCGTAGTTTACAAGCGCAGCGTCCTCACGGCGGCGCACAATTGCTGGGACATCGATAACGGCTGGAGCACGTACATCGAGTTCAACCGCGCTCGGAACGGCGCCGCAGTGCCGAACCAGGCGTACGCGCGCCGCATCTATGTTTTCGCGGGATACCAGGGAAGCGCCCGCCGTTATGGCGCAGACTCGGCCCGCGCATTCTCTTCGGACCTCGGAGGCATTCGTTTCCCCAGGGCGCTCGCCAATGGATCGTACTCGGGCTGGCGTGCGGACACGAACCTGCTGACCGGAAACTCCTACAACATCGCCCTCGGTTATGGCGCCGATCAGCACAGCGGCGACAACCTGCTCTTCGTTGAGCCAAATTTTTCTTTCGAGCTGATCTACGGAGCCTTTCTCGAAAATCTCTCTCTGACCTTTGAGGGCGGAATGAGCGGCGGACCAGTTTTCGCCGAGGTGGCGGAAGGCGATCTTCGCGTAACAGGCGTAATTGTCGCGGGCAGTGACGATCCGCCGTCGGGAGGAATTCGCGCACTCGATGCCGGGGCGTCCAGGTTCCTGAAGACCTACCTCACCTACTAGCCCTCGCGCCACTCGCGTGAATCGCCGGCAACTCCTCTTGATCGGCACAATCCTCATCCTGGGGATTCTGCTCGGATTTTCATGGCGTAATTCCCGGCACCCGGGAACGCGTGGCCCCACCCCGCATAGCACGGCGCAAACCGGATCGGACTCTGCCGCAAAACCGGCCGCCCCGGTGGCCAACGATCCATCTCCCTCCGGCATCCTGTCGCGGTTCTTTTCGCGCATCCAGGACGGTGACCTCAAACCGGGGGACCTCGACGCATTTCGCCGCATGATCCTGGACGCTCCGCGCGGTGAAGCGATCCGCGCGCTCGTCGCGTTCCTCAGCACTGGTCGCGATGCGAAAACGGGCGAAAGTTTCACCGTCGGCAGCAACGGGGAATTATCCGGCGCGCCGACCTTTCGCGTGCTGTTGCTCGACCTGCTCGGCCGCCTTTGCCGCGACACGAAAAGCTCGGAGGCGCTCGCACTTTCCCGCCAACTGCTGGATCACAAAACGAGCGCGGACGAGTGGGCGATCGCGCTGCGCAACGTCGGCTGGGCCGCCCCGCAGGATACCGCCTACCTCATGGCGAAAGCGCGCGAGCTTCTGCATTATCAACCCTGGCGCCAGCAACCGACCGCCGGCTTTCGCGAAGCGTTCGACGTGATCGTCTTCGCCCGCGCCGTGCCGATGATCCCCGATCTCACGGAAGTTCTGCAAGGCGACGATCAATCGCTGCAAACGAGCGCCGCGGTGGCGCTCGATCGCCTCGCCGAACTGGCCCCGCTGGATGCGATGACTTTCCTAAATCAAAACCGCGGCGAGTTGGCGCAGAAGCCTTTCCTGCGCGCGGACTACTTCAGCAAGGCGGACTTCTCCCAAGCGAGCCAGCGGGCCGCGGTGGAAACGTACCTTTCCCGTCCCGACGTGCAGGTCGCGGAAAAGGCCAAGCTCCTGGCCGTCCTCGCGAGTCCGGGCAGTTTTGCTTCTGACTCACTGCTCACCCAACCGCCGCCGGACGACTTCCCTCCGCAGCGCGTGGAGGCGCTGCGCCGCACCGTGGACGAGTGGCTGCAAACCGCGCGCTTCCCGGAACTCCTCGGACCGCTCCGGCAATTGCAGTTGCAGATTGCTGATTAGGGTCCGTTGGACAGGAGCAAGCTCACGACGGATAAAACGGCTTTGTTTAGCTCCCGGATGACGTCGCAGTCGGACCTCCCGTCTCCAACTCGGCCGACGTCGAGGTCGCGGGAGCTTCAAACGTCAACATATCGTTGCACGATGAGCACTCGGTCAGACCTCCCGCGTCTTCATCGTCCGCCGATATGCTCGTTGCTGAATCTCCCGCGTGTTCATCGGCGGGCGAGCAGGACATTTTCGAATCAACCGCGGGCAGAAATGCGGAACATTCGGCCGCGATCGAATCGCCCGAGTATGAAAAGGCGGAACAGTCGGTCACGGTCGGACCGTACGAGCACGTATCGGCCGCCTTCTTATACTCGGGCGATTCAACCGCGAGTTCATCGGCGGAAGATATGGACGCGGAAACCGCTAAAATCACGACACTTGCGCTGAGGCGGCTGGCAAAATGGGCGGATTCACCGTCGCTTGGAGCGGCGGCCAGTAAGAAGCGTCCATCGCAGGCGATTTCCGCAAAGCCCCAACGCCGCGCCTATCGCCCTACGGCTTCAAGTATTTCCGCAGAAACTCCCGCGCTTCCTCGAACGCCTTTGCCTCGCGGAAGCCGCCATCCCCATGGCCTGCCTTTGGAATGATCGAAAGAACAGACACGACGCCCGCCTTCTGCAATGCCTCGTGCAGCTCTTCGCTTTGCTTGGGAGGCACGACATTGTCCCGATCTCCATGCACGAGGAGAATCGGCGCGTCCCCGGCGGAGACATAGGTGACCGGGCTCGCCGCTTTTGCCGCCGCTTTGTTTTCCTGGACGGCCCCGCCAACCAACCGCGACTCGGGCGAGGTCTCCGAATCGTGGTCGATCTTGCTGTCCGGCAGTGCCTGCACGCCCATCGTAAGCAGGTCCGATGGTCCAAACCAATCGACCACCGCCTGCACCCGCGAGGACTGGTCGAGATGCTCGCCTTTCTCCCACTCCTTCACGTCGCCTGCGACGCCGAGCAACGCGACCAGGTGTCCGCCGGCCGACGCACCCCACGCGCCGATGCGATCGGGGTTGATGTTCAATTCCTTCGCATTGGCCCGCAGCCAGCGAATCGCCGCTTTGCAGTCCTCGATCTGCGCGGGGAACTTCGCGTGCTGGCTGAAGCGGTAAGTCACGCTCGCCACGGCGAATCCGTCGTCGAGCAGGCGCATGGGGGGGCCACCATCCATAGAGACGCCCCGCCCAGCGCCCCCCAGGATCCACACCACAAGCGGCACGGGGGTATCGACC
>CBHXZU010000444.1:0-5625 GCA_966125105.1 uncultured Prosthecobacter sp. | reverse complement strand
TGCCGACTTCCACTTCGTAGTAGCCGGGCTTCTCCACGTCGCCGCTGACGCAAAGAATGCGCGTGCCGGTGTTGTTCGGCTTGCCGATCTTCGCAAACTCCGCGCCGCCGCCCATCGCGATGATGTGCTTCACATTGCACAGCGTCTCGACGTTGTTGACGATCGTCGGACACATGTAGAGGCCGAGCACCGCCGGGAAATACGGAGGCTTGATGCGCGGGTAAGCGCGTTTGCCTTCGAGCGATTCGATCAAGCCAGTTTCCTCACCGCAGATGTAAGCGCCGGCGCCGCGGTGGACGTAGATTTCGCAGTCGAATCCCGAGCCCTGAATGTTCTTCCCGAGGAAACCTTTCGCCCGCGCCTCGGCGAGCGCCTTCTCCAGGATCTGCGCGCCTTCCGGAAACTCTCCGCGAATGTAGATATACGCGAGGTTCGCTCCGACCGCGAAGCAGGAGATCACCATGCCCTCGATGAGCTGGTGCGGGTCTTGGTGAATGATGTAGCGATCTTTGAACGTGCCGGGCTCCGACTCGTCCGCATTGCAAATCAAGTAGGTCGGCTTTGGGCCACCGCGCTTGATGAAGCCCCACTTCACACCGCACGGGAAACCAGCGCCGCCACGACCGCGAAGACCGGACTTCTTCACCTCTTCGGTGATGTCTTCCGGCTTCATCTTGAGCGCCTTCTTCAGGTCCTCGTAGCCGCCGTTCTTCGTGTAGCAGCCGATATCCGGCGTATAGCCCGCGACATCGATGTTTTTGAAAACCAGCCGGCGCTCGCGCGGATGCGGGGCCTTCACCTTCGGCAGCGTCGCGTCGCTCTTCGTCACGCCGAGCAACTCCGCGGCGTTCTCCAGGGAGATGTTCTCCTTGAAGTTGTCGTTTACCATCGCGACTGGGCCCGAGCCGCAGGAAGCGAGGCACTCGACGAACTCCATCGAGTATTGGCCATCCTTCGAAATCGCGATCGGATTGCCGTGCCCCGGATTATGCGGGTGCCCGTGAACGATCGTCTTTTTCTGCTCCGCCTCAAACGCCGCGAGGTCGATGCCGGCAGCCTTCGCTACACGCTCGCGCAGCTCGTAGGCTCCATTCAGCGCGCACGAGAGCGTGCGGCAGATGCGGATGTGCTTTTGACCCGCCGGCTGGCGCCGGAACATCGGGTAAAATGTGACCAACTCGAGGATATTGATCGGCTGCAACTCGAGCTTCGCGGCGATCCACGTGATCGCGTCATCCGAGATGTATCCGAAGTGCTCCTGCCACAGGTGCAGGAGCGGCAAAGACGCCGAGCGCTTCGACACCGGGTAGTGCGAAATCGCCTCGTCAATCTTGGCCAGCAACTCAGCGGGAATTTGCATAAAAATCAGCGGCCCTCCTGGTCTGGGGTTTTCCCATTCTTCATGTGGAGCGGCGCCTGGGGCTCCAGTGTTTCACCGAACCGCGGAACTTTGCCCTGCAGCTTGCCGTCGACAAAGCTCAGCTCGATGTCCTTGCCATCCTGCTTGTAGGTCCAGGTGGTGAGGTTGAAATCCTTCTGTACCGGCACGCTCAGCTTGCCGACCTTCACGTCGTCAGGACTGCCCAAGACCGCCTCCACCTCCTTCATGGTGAGGCCTTCCTGCACGTTTTCGACCGTGCTGGGACGCTTCTGAGCGGAGGTTTGCTGCCGGTTGACGACGTCAATGTTGGCGCTATCCACACGTTTTTCACAGCCCGTTGACGCAAAGAGCGTCACGAGCATGCAAAGGGTGTGTTTGGCGGCCATGAGAGACACAGCGAACCGACTAAAGTAGTTGCAGAAACCCAACGCAAGACCTGTTTGTGAAATTTTTCACAAGCGTGAGAAATCGCCGCAGTTTCAACGTGTTCCGGATTGGCGAGACGCCCGTAGCCTTCCGAGCCTTTTAGGTCGCCGAAACCCGGTCAACGAACAATTCCATCGGGGCGCCAAACCTTTGTCGCTGGGTGGTTGAGTTCGGGCGGCGAAACGGCATGTCAGGCCGACGCGGGATGATGTTTTAACGTGCGGTGACGCGGTTCCAGCGACGCGTCACAAGGTTGGCGCGACGCGGCGGCATGTTTTGACGTCGCGTCACCAAGTCCCACCGTCGCAGCACGATGTTTGATCGACGCAGAATGGTGTCATAGCGCCGCGTCACGCAATGCAAGGTCCGCTTCACGATGTTTTAGCGTCGCGAACGCGATGCAAGGGTCCGTGCACGCGATGCAAGGCTCGGAGAACACGCTGCAAGGCGGCGCGGAACGCGTTTCCACGTCGCAGAACGCGGTGCAAGGCTCCGGGAATGCGGTGCAAGGTGCCGGGAACGCGTTGCGAGGTCTCCGGAACGCGGTGCAAGTCGCCCGGAACGATGTTCATGTCTCGCGGAACGATGTTCAGATTGCCCGAAACGCGATGCAAGGTTGTCCCGAACCCGATGCAAGGTGGCGGGAACACGATGCAAGGTGGCGGGAATAACGACGCCTCAGCTAAAGACCGCAAGGTAGCTCGGCGCGGCTTCCCCTCCAGGCGCTTACTCGCCTTTTAAAAATGCCACTAAATCGGCCAGATCCTGCGTGCTCATGGCCTGTTCGAGCCCCGGCGGCATGAGCGATGACGGCAGCGCTTCCAACGTCTTGATCTCCGACCTCAGCAGGCTCGTCTCCTGGGCCAACGGTCCCCGGAGGGTGATGCTCGTCGGGTTCTCACTCACCATGATCCCACTGATCGACCGGCCGTCTTTCGTTTCAGCCAGGTAGGCGGTAAAAGCTGGCGCGATCTCCGCATCTGGCACCACGATGTGAAAGAGGATATTCTCTTTTGTCTGATTGCGGATGTCGAGGAGGTCAGGACCCACGGCGTATCCCAGCCGGTCGAGACGGTGGCACGTGGCGCACACTTGCTGAAAGAGATCACGCCCGTGAGCAGGCTTCGCGGCCAATGCCAGGGCGGCCTTGCTCTTCTCGAAAGCCGCCTGCCGGTCCCAGCCGACCTTCCCAAAGAGCGTCTCCGCTCGCGCGCGAATCTCTTTATCCCCGGATTTCGATAAAGCTGAGCGCCGATTGGTGGGGATCGCATTGGCCGGCAATCTCCCCTGCTCCACCGCATCAAGCACGCCGGGAACATGCGGGGCGCGGGAAAGCAGCGTCTCCAGCAGGAAATCCCGCTGAACCGGAGTCGCGTGCTTCCAAGCTTCGGGGGTCAGCAGCGCTTGCGTCACTTCATTCTCCGGAAAAGCGGCGACGGCGCGAATAGCCGCAGTCTTGAGCGACTCATCCTTCTCCGTGGTCGCCAGCTTGATCAATGCCTGTCCCGCTTTGGACCACGTCGCATGTCCCAAGAGCTGGATGCAAAGCACGCGCTCGCTCACTTCTCGATCATCCTTTAGCGCGATATTCACTGCGCCGTCCACGATCGCCCCCAGCCACGCATCACCCTCCTTCGCCTCGAGTCGCTCGCCTGATCGCTCCGAGACACCGAGGACCAACGCAGTGATGGCGCGGCCGAGCCCGGCGCGACCCGCCTCGAAACTGCCGCGGTTATCATCCAGAGTCTTCCGCCAATCGGCCAGGTTCGCAAAACACCGCGCCGCACCTCGAATGATCTCCACCTCACCGTCATGGATCTCTTCCGCGGTTTCAAAGAATGCCTTCAAAAAATCTCCCGCCCGCCCATTGATCGAGCTCAATACCGCCGCGCGCGTCCAGCGATCGCCCGCATCTCGCGCCGCAATCGCGGCCAGCGCGGCGGTGCCTTCCGGAATATCGCCCAACGCCAGCGCACCGACGAATCGCGTCCGCGCATCAACCTCGTTTCCCAGCACCGCTGGATCCGGCATCCACCCCCGCGGGCTCTTCTGCTCCATCGAGAGCCGCAGGACGACCTCGCGCAAGGCAGGATCAGCCCCATTGGCGCCAAACTGCAGCGCCTCCGAGTCCAGCTCGCCGCGGGCAGCGAGCAGATGCAGCAGCGCCGTGGTGCCCGCGGAATCCGTATGCCCCAGCGCCTCTCGCAGCGTCCTTGCCGGCACCGGCTTTTCGAGGAGCAAACGATACGCCGTATCCCGCGGCCAACCTTTGCCGGCAGTCAGCGCCTTCAGCTTCTCGGCCTCGGAGGAAAACGCCGGGTTCACAAGTTTGGCTCCGCTCGTTCGCACACGCCAAATGCGCCCCATCGCCTTGCCGCTTTCAAAATCCGTCCGCTTGCGCACTTCCTGCGGAAGGTAGTCCGGATGCTCGATCACGAGCCGATACATGTCGGCGACGTAGAATGCCCCATCCGGCCCGCTCGCGACGTAAACCGGCCGGAACCAATCATCGCGCGATGCCATGAACTCGCGATCGCCGAAGAGCGGAGTCGCGGAGAATGTCGCCCCTCGATCTTCCAGCCGATCGACGTGCACAAGGTTCCCCGTCGGATCGCACGAAAACACGCGTCCATCGTAAGCCGGCCCAATTGCTCCACCGCGCCAAACGTGGACGCCGCACGCCGCGCTGAACGAACCCGCGTGCGAATCGGCCGTCGTGATATTGCTACTGATCGGATGCAGCCGCACGCCATTCCCGCCGCCGCGCAAACCCGTTTTCACATCGCGCTCGTGGCAGTCCTGCACCGTTTCGGAGAAGGCGAGGTTCGGATTCCGCCGCAGCCACCGCGAACCGAGGACGACATGCTGAATGGGCAGCCGATTCATGCAAATGAACCGGCGCCCGAAGTCGTCGAAGCTCATGCCATATTGGGAACGCCCATCCACGAGTTGGACCTCCAGGGTCTCGGGGTGGAAGCGCACGTCGGAGGTCATCTTTAGAGGCCCTCGCTCGGGGTGCTCCGGGCACGTGATGTTTCCTCCGCTCAGGCCTGCTGCGAGGTAGATCCAGCCATCGGGCCCGAGCGTTGGCGCGTTCACACGCAATTGCGTGCTGCCGGTCGTCGCGAATCCCGTGAGTAATACCCGGCGCTCGTCTGCTTTTCCGTCGCCGTCTTTGTCTTTGAAATAAAGGACGTCGGGCGCGCAGGTGACGATCAACCCGCCACGCCACGGCAGCACGCCGTTCGGATAGGTCAGGCCCTCGGCAAACGTGACACGTTCATCCATGTGCCCGTCGCCATCCTTGTCGCGGAGCAGAGCGATGCGTCCTTGCGCGGGCGCGCTGGTATTCGGATATCCGCGGTTCTCCGCGACGAAAAGATGTCCCTGCTCGTCGAAAGCAAAGGCGCACGGCGATTCGATCAGCGGCTCGCTTGCCACCAACTCGACGGACAGCGCCGGGTCTGCGAGGACGAACGATTCCCGAGCCTGCTCCGGCGTCAGTCCGCTCGCGCCGAGTAAGGCCGACGTGGTTGCGCTGAGGAAAGCGATGAAGGTTGAGGGAATGCGCATGAGTCTTGTTGCCGTAATTAACCGCGCGGCGGGCAATCAATTAACTCCGAATGCGCGGATGAGAGCAGGACTTATCGGAGTTCGGGAGCTTGGAGGAATCTGTTTTAGAGAGTGTCCAAAAAGAGCGTGCCAGAGGTTTGGCAGCACGAAAGGCGGGCGGAATGAAAGCGCTCCTTCGCTTAGGGCGCGACAAACACGCTTGCGCCGTAGCACGGCTCGCCAGAGCGGTACTGACGTTTCCATTC
>CBHXZU010000443.1:0-5627 GCA_966125105.1 uncultured Prosthecobacter sp. | reverse complement strand
CCTTCCTTCAGCATGGCGGCGATATCGGCGCTGGACAGCCTGGCGTTGGGGCCTGATGGGTATTTGTGGGGCACGACCGCGGACGGAGGAAATAACACGGTCGGGACGATTTTCAAGATTCGGCGGGACGGCACGGACTTTGAATTGGTCCATTCGTTTTCTCCGGACAGCTCAAGCAGGGAACCGTTCGGATTGGAGCCTGATGGGCTTGGGTTCCTGTGGGGGACTACAAATCGAGCCGGGTCCAGCAGCGTGGGCTCGCTGTTCAAGGTGGAAGCGAGCACCGGCATTTACACCGTTGTTCGTAACATGCCGACGCCGCTCAGTGGATTGGTAAACGATGGCGCGGGCTTTCTGTGGGGAACGACGGGGCAGGGCGGCACGAATAACGCGAGTTCAATCTACAAGGTGAACGCTGCAACCGGCGCTTACACCCAGGTGGCGAGTTTTTCCGGCTCTGGTCCGGTCAATAACGGTCGAATGCCGAAGGGCCGCCTGGTGAGTGACGGTGCGGGCAATTTCTGGGGCGTGACGAACAATGGCGGCACAAGCGATCTGGGCGTGGTTTTCAAGGTGAACACCACCACCGGCGCATTGTCCATTGTGGCCAATTTTACCGGGAACAGTGGGGCTGTGAAGGGCGCGTCGCCCGCCGGCGGATTAGCTTACGATGGGCAGGGCGCGATGTGGGGAACTACGAGCGCAGGGGGCGCTGGCGATTTTGGCACCGTTTTCAAAGTGAATGTCGAGACGGGTGAACTCACGACAGTGGTGGAGTTCACGGACAACGGCGCGATCAACAAAGGCCGCTTTCCTGGGGCCGCCCTTTATGCCGATGGTGCCGGCACGCTTTGGGGTTCGACCCAGACAGGTGGCAGCGATAACTCGGGCACCTTTTTCCGGATCAATTCCAACACGGGCGTGCTGACCACTATCCTGGAGTGTCCGAGCACCTCGTTTGGGCCTGACGGTCGCATCCCTGCCGCCCCCTTGATCAACGGCGGCGACGGCTATTTGTACGGAACAACGCGCTCCGGCGGCATGCGCAATGCAGGCACAGTTATCCGGGTTTCGCTCGATGCATCGACGGTTTCCACTGTCTATTCGCTTACCGCGCTGCGAACAGGATATCGCGGGACCTATCCGAGAGGCGGTTTTGTCGATGACGGAAACGGTTGGCTATGGAGCACGGCGGACGGTGGCGGAAAACTTGGCGGAAGCACCGTGTTCAAATTAAACCCCGTCTCCGGGCAGGTAGTCACGGTCGCTGACTTCAAGGACGAAAACGGCGAGAAGGGACGGTGGCCTTGGGGCACGCTGGTGGCGGATGGAAAGGGCTTTTTCTGGGGAACTACTTTGCTTGGCGGTGCCAACGACCGGGGAACGGTCTTCAAGGTCAATTCGGTCACCGGAGAGCTATCAACGATTGTCGAGTTCCAGCCATCAGGCGCAGGTTCGCTCGGAGCCAATCCGTATGTGGGCCTGGCTTTGGACGGAAGCGGTCAACTCTGGGGCACGACGTACATGGGAGGCGATTTCGATTTGGGCACGATTTTCAAAATCGACCCCTCAACTGGAGCGGTTACCAAGATACACGACTTCGCCAACGACGGCGGACAGAATCCGGGTAGCAAACCGCGAGCAGTACTTTGTCCCGATGGATTGGGATATTTGTGGGGAACCACCACCAGTGGAGGAACAGGTAACTACGGCACGATTTTTAAAGTCCATGCGCTCACGGGCGCGTATACGCACGTCCTCTCTTTCACCAGCGATGGCGCCACGAACAAAGGACGAGCTCCCTACAGTCTGATTTACGATGGGGCTGGCACCTTGTGGGGCACCACCCTTAGCGGTGGCACGTCGGGAGTTGGGACAGTGTTTAAAGTGGATGTCGCGACGGGCACGTTGACCACGGTCTCGAACCTTGTGTTGCCAGGCGGGGGCGGGCCGAACCGACCGGAAGCGCCGCTCTTCAACGACGGAGCGGGCACGATTTGGGCCACGTCGGGCCGGGGTGGTTTCTCCTCCGAATATGGAACGGTCTTCAAACTCAACGCGGTGTCCGGCGCCCTTACCCGGATACTTGCATTCGCTGGCAATCAGGTGACCGGCGCGTATCCCGGATTCGGTGGTCTCTGCAAGTTTGCTGACGGGAACTTCTATGGTGTCGTGCAAAATTACGGACCATACGGCGCCGGGGCAATCTATCGCCTGCGTTTTGGGCCCACCCCTGTCACGCAGGCCGCAGATGCGATTACAGCCGATCGGGCGACGATTCGCGGAACGATCGCGCAGAATGGAAATGCGTCGACCGCGACTTTGGAGTGGGGAACGAACCCAACACTAGCCGGGAGCACGGAGATCCCGCAAACGCTCGGAGGCGCCGTCAACGACACTTCCGCGGTGTCAGCAATTCTGACCGGGTTGGAGCCGGAAACGACATATTATTACCGGGTGAATGCCACCAATGGTGAGAACCCCGTGACGCAACGCGGCGCAATCCTGAGCTTCACGACGTCTCCAAATGTGATGCCGACCGTCACTTTGAACGGCAGCAATCCTCTGACGGTAGAAGCGGCGGCCAATTTCACTGATCCAGGGGCGACTGCATCGGATTCGGAGGACGGCGTCATTGTGCCAGTGATCACGCAAAATACCGTGGTTCCTAATAAGCCTGGAACTTATCTCGTTACCTGGTCCGCCACGGATCAGGATGGCGGAACGGCGACCGCGACGCGAACCATCGTGGTGCAGGATACGATTGCCCCATCGATTTCTGGCACGTTTACCCCCAATCGTGTCGAGAATGGGAGCTTGCTGCTCGATTATCGCGGGCAAGCCGTCACCGAAGACGTGACTGGATCCGTTACCGTCACGCAATCGCCTGCGCCGGGAATCCCACTGGCCCTCGGCACCACCGAAATTACCCTCACTGCGACAGATGGCGCGGGGAATTCGGCGAGCACTACTTTTGCCGTCGTCGTTCGTCCCGCTGTGCCTGGTGTGGAAAAAGTCGTCGCCAGCCGCGCACTGCTTCGGGGCGCGGGAATTGATCCGCGCATTGCAGACGGGTCCAAGTGGGTGGATTTCGGACCTCCAGCAATCAGCGACTCAGGCGAGATGGTATTCATCGGCAAATGGGCGGGTGATTCTCGGTCAGCGCAGACCGGAACGGGAATCTTCGTAGATGGAGACCTCCTCGTAAAAGTTGGGGAAGAAGTTCCCGGAGCCGGGACAAACGGATTGCCTCCCACCGCGGTGTTCAAGAGCTTCAAAGATCCGGTTGTCTCCGGGGGTGGCGTTGCATTCATCGCAACCCTGGCAGGCGCGGGGGTAAAGGCTGACGCGGATACTGCTGTGTTTAGTAATGGCCGCACTGGAACGCTCGAAATGATCGCTCGCGAAGCTGACACCGCTCCGGAGACGGGTGGCGCGCTTTTCAAGAGTTTCGCGAATGTTTCAATCCAATCGGGTGACACGACAGAAGCGCTTTTCACCGCAGGACTCCGCGCGGCCAAAGGAGGATCTCCCGTCACCGCAGCCAACGATATTGGCGCGTGGTGGACCTCCGGTGCAGGCCCGCTGACCAAACTCATCCGCGAAGGTGATTCAGCCTTTGCTGCTGAGGAAGTCATTCAGTCCTTCCAGTTACTCCAAGCCGTGAATGGGAGTGCGGGGCAAGGTCGCGGCCACGTGGGGAATGAAGTGGCTCTCCTTCGAGTAACCGCGCGCAAAGGTCGAGCGATGCGCGACGTGGCAGCTCTTGCCACTCCCGGCGCGCTGACCGAAGTCACGAGCACCGGTATTTCGTTGGGCAGTTCCGTGCTGCCGAATGCAACCTGGAGCGCGCTGACTCTGCCATCCGCCTCCGCCGATGCGGGGCATGGCGCACTGCTCGGCACACTCGCAGTCGATGCCGCGTCCTTGGTCACGAAAGCGAATGCGAAAGGCGTCTTTGAAACCTCAGACCATGGCGACCACTGGGAGCCGATCGCACGGATCGGCGACCCGGTGGATGGCTTCCCGGAAAGCGCCCGCTATTCGCAACTCTTCGATCCCGTGCACTCCAGCACAGGTGCTGCGGTGGCTTTTGTGGGAGCTGCGAAAGGCAGTGGAATCGCCGGCAACGCAAACGATGGGATTTGGCGGAAGATCGGGACCGGGGCCGTGAAACTCGTCGCCCGTGAGGGGGATCGTCCGCCCAATGCGCCCGAAGGCGCGAAATGGAAGTCGTTTTCCAACATCGCCTTTCCGGGAGGGGAATGCGGGCCGCTTTTCGTGGGCAATCTCGTGCCTGGCTTTCCGGCAGGATCACATCGCGTCACGCCGAAGAATGACTGCGGTCTCTATGCCGTCGATAGTTTCGGCAATGCTCGCGAGTTGCTCCGCGAAGGCCAGGAAATCGACGATATTCCCGTGAAGTCCTTCACCGTTCTGAAGGCCGCGCTCGGAAGCGCCGGCGTTTCCAGGTCGTTCAACGCGACACAGCACGTCGGTGTGCTCGTCACATTGATCGACGGATCGAAGGCGATCATTCGAATCACGATCCCATAGCCCGCGTCGGCGTTGCCGTGACCACTTAGATTTTGAACAAGAGCGGGGCGAACCCGCGGGTCATAAAGCAGCTTTGGATTTGCTTGCGGAGGTTCCAACCCCGCGGGAGGCAGATCGGCAAAAAGCATCGCGGCGAAACGGCGCCGACGTCGGCATTTTAATCCGGCCGCGGATGAGGAAAAGTTTGATTAGCCCACTTAGCTAATCGTGAAGTGGCGCGGGCTGTGCTGAATGCGGATTGAATGTCTGCTGTTCCACCTGTCGAAGATCAACGATCCGCCTGCGCTGCGTGCCACCAAGTATGGCCTCAATCCATGATGGTGCGGGTCGATAACCGCTTCCTTTGCCATTTATGCAAGGAGCGGGCCTTGGATTCCAAGGAGCGCTACCAAATGCGCAGTGGCGTGGACGTCGAGCGTCTGCGCTTTTGGGGAATCGTGCTCACCGTTGTCGCATTGGTCGGCGTCGTGGGAGTCCGCATGTTCACGCGCAGCGCGGTAAGATCTGCCCTCGCACCGACAACGGCGGCCGCATTGTTAGCCAAGGAGGATTGGGCCGAAAAAGATCCTGCGAATTGGCCGGCCTTCTTGTTGTCGAACCAAGTCGACACCACCGCGAAGGGTTGGCGGGTATCGCCGAATGCCTTCCTGATCCAGCGGCAGGACGGCGTGACGCTTGGTGCGACCGTGATGATTGGTGATCGGTCCCCGGAAGGTAAGCTGCCCGAGGAGCCGTTTGCTTTCACGAACTGGAAACTCGCGGGAGCCGGCGGGCTTCTGATCGCGACTGGAAAGGTGGAGGCGAAAGCTGAGCCGGTTTCGAAACGGGGGATCCTGCTTGCGCCGATCGAAAAACCCAAAGCCCTGCCGGTGACTCCCCTCAAGCTGCGGACATCAGGCTATTCCGCAAATGTCCGGATGAAGGTCGTCGTGGCGAACCCGGGCGGAGGACCGGCGAAGGTATATCCGGTTTCGGTGCGGAACAATGAATCGAGCGACGACAGCGAGATCTACACAGTCCAGACGAACCTGCTCAGTGGGCGGGGTCGGGTCATTGGTGTGTCCGGGGAC
>CBHXZU010000442.1:0-5638 GCA_966125105.1 uncultured Prosthecobacter sp. | reverse complement strand
TGCTTGCGCCAAACCCGGCCCATCTCGCGGTGGATGTCGCCCAGGACGCTGCCCAGCGCAGCGAGCTTGAACGTGGTGGATTCAAAAGCCGCGCTTCCTGCCACCCGGATCTCGGCGCGGTCGGCATCGTACTCCATTTGGCGGAGCAGAAAGGAGCTGATTACGTGACCGGTCATCATCAACACCCAAAGAACCCGCCGCGAAAGCCACACGCCGAAGCGAGCGCAGCCGACCATGAAGGAGATCCATCCCTCCTCGCTTTCGCCCCAGCTTTCGATGGTCTCGTCCCACGCATCGCGCTCATAGACAACCCTCGCAAACCAGGCATTCACGCGACGGATGAGATAGCTGAGGCGCATTCCCGCGCCCTGTCGGAAATGCCCAAACTCGTGGGCGATCACTCCGGCCAGTTCCCGCTGCGTGAGGCCTGCCACCAACGGCATGCCCAGGGTAAGATTGAGCTGATTCCCAAAGAATCCGCGCAGGCCCTGGTCGAAGCTCGCAGCCGCGTTGAGATCGCAATTCAGTTCAATGCGCCGAGGCGAGGGCGCGCCCACCACCTTGCACACTTCCTGCACGGAGGCATACACCCGGGGTTCCACCGCGGGATCGAGCGCCAGGGGCTGCATGCGCGCGGCGCGGCGGGCGAAGAGCGGCTTCACCATGAAGATGGCGACAACGCTTCCGACGAGCAGCGGAGTCACTGAGCAAATCACCTTCAACAACACCCCATACTTCCCGCTAACATGCCATTCCCAGATGGCCGAAAAGTAGTGGGTGGCGAAATAATACACGCCAAAACAAGTGAGCGCGGTGAGCGCCACATAGATGCACGGCAGAATCACCATGGTGACGGTCACCAACGCGAGGCCGAGCTGATACAGAGGAGAGGGGCGGCTTTCTCCCCGGGAACTACCTTGGAACATGACCGCGGCAAAAGGCCATCGATCCGGGATCGCGTCAACTAGCGACCGATCCCACCGGCGGTCGCGCCCACAAACGGACTGGAAAGTTCGTTCTCCGTTTGACCAGCCACGCTTTTGCAAGCGCAACTACGTGGCCGACGTCAGCCGGCCGCAGCCAGGACACAAATACAACCGTCGGCCGGGATCATAGATTTCCGGCGCGCTCCCCTTCAAATGAGCGAAGAGTGCGTTCTCCGTTGAATCGCGATAGAAGCGCCTCCTGTCGGGCGTATCACACTTAGTACTCAGAAGCCTACTCCTCTTCCCATGAAGCCGCTCGCTGCCCGCCTTTTCGCGTCGATCCTGATGGCAATCACAGCAGCCGCGACCGAAACTCCCGAGCCGCCCTCCGCGCCCGATGGATCGCTCACTTTCCGCCCGCATCCAACGCTCTCGCAGCGGCAGTTCGTGATTGAAGGGCGGGAGACGCCGGCAAAGGCGAGGATCGGGGTATTTCGTCTTGGGAAGAATAACCGCGTTCGAGTGCAGACTCTGCATGGGCCCGACTCGGCCGAGGTCAGACTCGAGATCCTCAAGGAGGTGACGTGGCGGGTGGAGGATCTCAACTTTGATGGTTACCGGGATGTAGGCCTTCTCTGGAACCAGGGCGGCTCCGGCAATTTGTGCTACTACTTTTGGATCTTCAATCCGGCGACCGGACGCTTTGTGCTCAATGAGGCGCTCAGCGAAATGGCGAATGTCGAGGTAGACAAAAAACGCCGCATCGTGAGGAGCCACGAGGCGCATCGATTCGGCTACGAGGAATTCCGCTGGCGGAAGGGGAAGCTTGTCCGGACGAAGTATGTTTCCGAGGAAGAGGGATTGAGGATGAATGCGGGGGCGCGGTAAGGCGGCCGCGGCGGAAGAGCCCGGAAGTCGGAGATCAGAGGTCGGATTGGCGCGGCCCTCAACGCTGCCCGCCTTGGATCAGCCACGCTTTTGCAAGCGTAGCTGCGGGCGAAAACGGACTGAAAAGTCCGGTCTCCGTTAGGGCTGGCTTCCGCTTCAATCTGGGTTCGGAATCACCAGGTCCTCTGGCTCGCGCGGGGTTGAGATCGAGATCACGCGAGAAGTGCCCAAGGGGGTTTCGTTGCTGAACTCGAGTCCATGCTGGCGCGCGTATTTCTTCAGCGAATCCACATATTCGGCAGGCACCTTTTCCAACCATAGCCATACCCATTCGTGCCGTTTGCCGCTGGCCTCCTGACGCCGCCAAAAAGTCCATTTTGCATCGCGCTCCTGAACAACGGGCAATGGCACTTTGGCCAGCGCGGGAGAGAGCGGCACCACAAACGAGTTCGCGTCAGCCGACGCCTGCGTCCAGACTTCGCGGCCAAATTCTTGCGCAGCCCAGCAGCGCGTGCAGATCGGAGAATCGTCAAGATATCGGACATTTCCGCACATCGGCACCCAACGGCTGGCGGGCTGCCAAACGTCGCGGTTCTTCTGCTGATTCTTGCGGGCGACGTTTTTGATCTTGGTCAGTTTGCCACCGCAGATTGGACACGGCTTGCGCGTGTCCAGGGTGGCACGGATTTTGGAGTTTCTTTCCGCCACGTGGCGGAGGGAGTCCTCTAGAACCGACACGGTTACCTCGAGCTCGTGGCGCGTCTTTTCCAGTTCGGCCGCGCGAGCGGGCTTCGGATTGTCCCGCTGCTCCTCTATCGTAACGGCCAATTCTCTCCGCACTTCGGCGAGGTCCTTCTCGGTGCGGACCTTCTCCTCCCGGAAACGATCCATGGCCCGAAGCAGGTCTGTTGCGTCGGCAAAAGCAGTGCCGCTGCATAGCAGGAGAAGTCCCCATAGAAGCAATGGGCGGAGTTGCATCTGCCTCCAAGCTACGCTCCCGGGATGAGGGAGGGAATTCATAAGGTGTGGCGTGTGCGGGGAGACAGCCACGCTTTTGCAAGCGTGACTACATCACCGCGGCTTTCGCGGAATTGAGGGCGGGCGAACGTAGAACTCGAAGTGCTTCGGCGCGCCGAAGTTTGCGATGCCGTATTGAAACGACCGGCCGTTTGCCGCCCACAGTTCCTGGTGCCAAATGGTAGTATCTCCCGCTTGCGAACCCTGGCCCCCGAGGTGCACCGGTTTCCCTTCGCGATCCAGATAGATTTCGCCCCAGCCAGGCTTCCCGTTTCGACGGACCTGCTTCGCAAAGGCCGGTGTCGTCAGGATCATGCGCGTGATGCCGGAATCACGGTAGAAATCCGAATCGACGAACATCCTCTTCGCTTCGGGCGGCAGAGGAGCCTTCGACAGCAATTTCCCGTCCTTCAATTCGTAGATCCCCGGACCGAACAAGCCCGCGAACGAGATCCCATGCTCGCGACCGGCTTCTCCGATATCGAGCAGATCGCATTCGCCCGGAGGAATCGCCTTGAAACGCGCGCCTTCCGTCCATCCGAACCAATGCACTTCCTCCTTCTCAAACGGGAAACCGTAGCTGCGTGAAACGCTGCAATGGAGCCGCCACGCCGACGCGCCCAACACGCCTCCATATCGGGATCGATTTCCACCGGGATCCTCCACCCATGAGTAAGCGCTGAATGCCCCGTTCGCCGGCTTCCCTTTCCACTTCACGGACCAAGTCTGTTTCAGCTCCCAACCGAAGACTTTGTATAGCACGTCATCGTTCCAGGTGAGGCCAAGGCCTTCCAACGTCGCTTCCACATCGCCATCCTTCCACGTCAACGGAAGGCTTTTCGGTTGCCACTCCGGCACCTTCTCGAGGTAACCGGGATTCTTGAACGGCAACTCGAACCTCTGCGCGTTCGTCTCAATGCGGAGCGTCAGTTCCTTTTCATGCCAGGGAACCATTTCGAAGGACGCGAGTTCCCATGAACTTTGCTCACCATTCCCCGATCCGCTGCCACCTTTCCGCCCTTTGAGAATTTGCCCGTCAGAGAGATGGAGTTCCAGGGATTTCAAGTTGTGGATGACGCGACCAAAATCAGGGAATCCTGTTGCGGACACGGAGATTCGCAGCTCGCGATCCGACTTGGGGATAACTCCCGGCGTAACTGCGGAAGGCTCTTTTACGTCGATGACCCGCGCCTCCCGAAAATAGACGGTCTTTCCCTCAATCGTAAAACTCGGCCGCTCTGCCTCGATTGCGTGGAGTTCGCCTGCAAATACGCCCGCGATCACAAATGCCCACGTCCGGGAGGAAAGGAGGTTCATGGATATCATAGTGGACCGCTGAGCTATGCTCCGGCAATGGCGGAGTCGCGCGTCCGTCGATCAGCCACGCTTTTGCAGGCGTAGCTCCGGAGCTCGCATTCGACCCTGAAGCCGATATCATCCTACACGAGTACCCCGGCGCTCACGCCCATTGATCAGCGCTTGCGGCGTAGCTAGCTAAGAAACGGACTGGAAAGTCCGTTCTCCTTTCACTGCTGGACGGCGCTTTGCCGGGCGCGAGGGGGTACGGCGTTTGCCAGCGTTTTTGTTACGGGCCGGAGGCCCATGCTCCCTTATGGGTGATCTCTCAGCAGCGCGTGGCCTGCGGCCCGCATTCTTGCGCGCAGCGGCTCGGGACTAAGCACCTTCATCTCCCCGGCCCACGGGAGGAGGAGGCTGTCGAGTTCGGGGGTGAGGCAGACGTTTAGCTTCACGTCCACGGTGCCATCTGGATTTTCAATGGTGACCTGTTTGCGATGCCAGGGGCGCTCGAGGATGAAGACGGCGACGTCCTTGGAGAAGCGGACGTGCACCTCTTCGGTCTCCTTTTGGATTGAACGCGCCCAGGCTGTCGTCGAGTTCGGCGTGGATATCGAAGGGGCGAGCGGGCTTGAACGTCGTGCCCGTGCGCCGCGCGGAACGGATGCGAGTGAGCGCGTATTTGATCGGCGGCTCGTCGGAGCCGGGGACGTCGAAGAAGAGATACCAGGCGTGATTGATGTTCGCGACGTGGCGCGGGTGGACGACGATCTTCTTCGGCTGCGCGCCTTTCTTCGCGCTGCAATGCTCGATCTCCAACTCACCGTGCTCGACGGAGGCGCGGACGCAGGTGGAGAAGAGTTCCCAATCGGGCTTCGCCGGCGCCGCCAGCCCTTTCGTATGGAAGGACACCGCGTTCCGGAATTGGTCGAAGATCTCGCTGAAATCCTCCGGCATGCTGGCAAACGCTTTGCGCAGGACGTCCTTGAAGTCATCGAACATGGGCGTGCCTTCGAGCAGGGTCATGAGCTGCTGGGCGAGGCCGAGCATGGCGGCCTGGCGCGCCGAAATGGTGAAGAGCGGGAAATGCGTGACCGCCTCGGTGTAGCCGATGCCGCCGCCGCGCTCGGGGCAGCGATCGATCGGCAGATTCCACTCATCGCGCATGCGGCCCACGGAACGTTTCAAAGTGGTGACCGGCTCTTCCAAGTCCGCGGCCATCTGGACCCAATTGGGGTATTTGCGCCGCTTGTCGTTCCACAGGCCAGTGAGGTAGCGGTGGATTTTCACAAAACGCGTCTGTTCCTGCTCAAACTCGCGGGTGTTAGGAGCGGAGGGAGCGGGAGGAGTTGGCTTCTTTTGGGACATGGAACGTCCCGTCGTAGCAGGCGGCTTGCCGCGGGTGGAACCTTGGAGGCGAGGGAGACAGGATTTTTGGATTACAGGATTTTTCTCAGGGAATGCTCGACCCTCGGGAGCCTATTTCGGAGGGGCGAACACCAGGACGCCCT
>CBHXZU010000441.1:0-5646 GCA_966125105.1 uncultured Prosthecobacter sp. | reverse complement strand
GTCCCTCTCCTACCGCCGTCCACGCGATGCTCGCGCCATCGGGCGTCTCCCAGATCATGTCGTCGCGCAGGCTCGAGCAAATCGTGTACGGCCCGAGCACTTCGAGCACTTCATGCGGATCCTCCAGCGTCCAAGCCGCATTGCCAGAGTCGATGTTTGCCCCGACGAAATCCTTGGCGGCTTCCTCGATGTGGTCGCGCAGTTCCCACGAGTGCATGTCGCCCGCGTGATTCTCCACGGCGACTTTCACGCCTTTGTCCATCGCCTCCGACTTGCAGGCCTTCAGCACCTTCGCGGTATCCGCAATGCGAGCGCGAATGCCACCTTCGGTTTGGCGATCCTGCGCATTGCCGAGGATCACACGATAAACTGGTGAGCCAACCGCCTTGGCCACCTTCAGGCCCAGCCGCAGGTGTTCCTCCGCCGTGCCGTAATCGGGTTTGAAAGCCTTGCTTGTGGGACAAATGCTCCAGCCACCGGCGTAGAGCTCGATTCCCGCGTCGTCCGCCTTCTTCTTCAATTCACCCAGCGCGGCTTCCTCGAGCGAACCGAAGGATGCAAGGTCGCTGATGAAGAGCGTATCGCACTTCAGCTTCACGGCGTAATCGAGAAGTTGCGCGCCTTTCCAGCCAAGCGCTCGAACGGCGAAGTTATCGAAGCCGACCTTGAGCTTCGCCTTCTTCTCCTGGGCGAAGAGCGGCGCGGCGGCGGCGGTGGCAAGCGTGGTGAGGAAACTGCGACGCGAGAAATGCATGGCGCGGTGCGAGATGACGCATGACTGCTCCTTGGCCAAGCCGGAAGTTGGCCTCAATTGCTCCGATGCAGAAAAACGAAACAAGTGAGGCAAAATTCCATTTACATTCCTGCGCTCCCCACTAGTTTCCCGGCCCCGCGAATTGCCTCGTGGTGTAACGGTAGCACAGCAGATTCTGACTCTGCTTGTCTAGGTTCAAATCCTGGCGAGGCAACCATGCCGACGGATGTCGGCGTGCTGAACACCCGCCTGAGTTCGCTCTTGCCAGCCCCGCAGCGTATTGGGTTTCCGTCGAAGCAAAAACACGCGCGAGACCAAGTGTTTCGGACCTTCGGTTCAACCTTTCCAATTCTGGCGCGCTCTTCCGCAACTCCAAACATGACACGTCTGGACTCCGGAAACTCTTTCCAGGCTCCACGCGCAACACGTTTGGACTCCGGAAACTCTTTCAAGCTCCGCGCGTTTGGACCTCGGAACTGTTGCAAACGTCCGCGCGTGTCCTGTTCGGAAGAGCTATCGTTTCTCGGAGGAAGAGATTACGGTCTTTCAAGGCACTTCGGCGATCCCGGCATTCGCAGAAAAAACACTCCTGGAGGCGCGTTCACAATCTGCGTTAATCTGCGAAATCTGCGGTTTCTCCTGCCTTGATTTATTTCCCGAGCGGCGTGCTCACGTTCGTTCCCGCGGGGGGCGCGTATTCGAACTTCGCATCGGTCTGCTTCGCCGCCTTCACGTTTTTGTAGACTGTAGTCACGCGGTCGCCCTTTGGCAGCGCGGCGTCCGTCTTCTCGATCATCCCGTCATCATCGAGCCACACCGTGAGCGCGGTGAGGATTCGCTTCAGCCCACCGGTCTTCGGCGTGAGCGCCACACGGTAACCATTCCCTTCCTTGGCCGCCTCGACGCGGAAGAACTTCTCCACCCCTTGGAAATTGAGACCAGCGGTCAGCGCAGCGATGCTTTCGTCGAAGAACTGCTTCTGCCCCAGCGTGTATTTCTCCGCCTCCTTGAAGTTCGGGTAGTAGATCCACAGCACCTGGCCGTCGCACACCGTTGTGCTCGGATTGTTGCCCGACAGCTCCCGGCGAAACTTGTTTGGCGCCTGGAACGCGATCGTTCCCGTGCTGACGATCGGCTTCGTCAGCAGGCGCGTCACTTTTTCCTCGGTGAAGTTCCCGGTGATCGCCGGCATCTGCGCTCGCTGCTGCTGGAGCCTCGCGATCAGCGCCTTTTCCTCTTCTGCTCCGAGTGGTTGTTGCGCCTGCGAAATCGCGGCGAATCCAAGTAAGAGCGAGAGGCTAAGACGCAGAAAAGAGCGGGACATAGTTACACCACTGTTCGGGATGCTCGCGGATGAGCGAAGCAAAAAGGTCGGCGATGCGTTGGACGTTGCCCTGCATCGTATCACGGAGCGGGCCTTCATCCATGGGGATCGGCGCGCCAGCTGTCGCGGTGTAGCGCGTATCAGGACGCCGCAACACGAAGGCGGGCAACACGGTCGCGCCCGTGTGATGCGCGAGCATCGCGGCCGCCGTGCTAAATTGCGTCCCGTGGCCAAATTGTTCCACCGGCAGACCCGTGCCCGAATACGGGCGGTCGACCAGCATGGCCAGGGTGCCGTTGCTTCTCAGGACGCGCAGCATTTCGACGAAGGCAAAGTCGTTCCCCGGGCCGACGGCGATCGTATCGATTCCGAGGCGGCGGCGCGCGGCCTCACGCCATTGCATGAGCTCGGGAGTGGGCTCCGGCAGGGTCACAACGGTCAATTTCACTCCGCTGAGCGCGAGCAGAAGCCCGCCCAACTCCCAGTGGCCGAGGTGGCCGGTGATCAGAATGGTTCCCTTCCCCCGCTTTTGAGCCTCATCGAGGTGATGCAGTCCATTCCACTCGGCGACGAGCTCCTTGGCACGGCAGCAACGATCTCCGGCGCAGAGGAAATAATCCGCGAGCATCCGCGAAAACGTCCGCACATTTTCACGCACAAGCTCTTCGAGTTCTGCGCCTTTCTTCCCGGTGGCGACACCCAGGTTCCCCCGGAGGACCGACTTCACTTCCGGCACGTTGCGGAGCGTCCACCACGCAAACCCGTCGGCGATGCGCTGCGCGATCGGTCGCGGGATGATCTGCGCACTGGCATAGCCGAATTTGAAAACGCTGAGATTATAGAGCGGGTTCCGCACTGACCGGAACTTGTATGCACAAGTCAGGCCTTCTGGATAGTGGGAGTTATCAAGTTCCACATCGTGCCGCGCTTTCGGGGGCGCGGAAAGTCGGTGAACCTGAGCACTCTCAAGCCGGTCCGGCTATTTTTGTCGGACAAGAAAACGCGCAGGAAACTCGCAACCAAAGTGGCAGAGCCGGCCCGGCTCTCCCCGGTATCTGCAAGATGCCGTGCAGCAAAATGGAGAAGGCAACTGAAAGGAACGAAAAGCCGGCGACGAAAAGCCGGCCATCCTGACGGAGTCTAAGCGACTGAAGGACCCCGAGCAACCCGCGAGAGATTCATCGCCGGAAAACCGCCGCGAGAAACTCCACTACTCAATGTTCTTTATTACGAGGCACGAGGAATCGAAGCGCTGCGTAGATGGACCGACTGACCTCGTTTCCACAAACATCGCTCACCGACCCCGAGCCATTCACCATAGCGCGTCATCGCCGGCGAAACCGTTGTGGTGAATGGCTCGGGGTCCTTCCGTCGCTTGAAGCTCCATCAGGATGACTGGCTTTTCTGACCGGCATTCTCCAAGCCAGTTTCTCGTTGGGTTCTTGTTCGATAAAGAATCAGCCGGCACGGCTTTTCCGGAGTCTCAGATGACCACTCTTCGGGCATTCTGACTACGAACCGCGGAGTTCCACCAGCGAAGGGAATCCGGCTTTAGAAGCGTGCGCGCCCTACGCCTTCTTGCGAACGACTTTCCAGCGCGTGAACAGTTCGTCGCCAGTCGGTTCGATGTGATCGAGCTTCAACGGAACGCTCGTGGGAAGGAACGACGCCCCGGCACCGGTCATGGTCGGCGCTTTGGTCCCGCCGAAGACCCGCGGGCACATGGTGACGTGCAGTTCGTCCACCAAATCGTCCGCCAGCAACGCGTGGAGCAGAGTTCCCCCACCCTCACACACGACCCGCTTCACACCGTAGTCCTCCCGCAGCGTCATGAGCATGGCGCGGAGATTCACCTTTTCCGAAAGATGGAGGTAGAGATCGCAAAGCGACGCGAGCGCCGTGATGGAACGACTCGGCATTGCGCGGGTGGTAAAGACGATCGGGGTCGGCAGCTTCGGCGTATGAAACACCTTCAGCTCCGGCGAAAACTTGCCGCTGTTGCTGACGATCACGCGCCAGGGGTACTTCGGTTTCCCCTGCTTCTCGCGGGCCGCCTTGAGATCGTCCGCCGGCAGGCCCATCGACATCGTGTCCGACGCAAGCGTGCGCGCGCCGACGAGGATGGCGTCGCAAGTGGCGCGGATTTCGAGCAGGCGACGCTTATCGCCCGGCGTGCTGAAGTCGCTCGGAGTGCGTTTGCGCGTGCTGATCTTTCCGTCGGCCGTGACGGCAAAGTTGACTGTGACAAATGGACGCGCAGGCATGGTCAGCGAAGCGGCCCTCGAGTCATTTGTCCCTGCGTCTCCGCGATGATCGCAGCCCGCTGCTGACGACTCGGCCGATAGAAAAGGTAGAACACGCCGCCGACGACGCCCCAGAAGGCGATGCAGAAATACCCAAGCATGGAGATCGAGGGCGCCACGCCGTCTTCCAAGTCCGCCAGGCTCGTCAGCATATCATCGAACAACTTCTCGCGCGTGCCGAGACCGCCTGGAGTGATCGGCAATGCGGCGACGGTCTCGATGACTGGCAGCGCGGAGTAAAGTTCCAGCGCGGTAGGCTTGCGGGGTCCGGACATCTCGATCGCGCGCGACGTGCAGAAGAAGGTGGTGTAGTGCGCCGCGTGCGCGAGGACGGAGATCACCACCGCCGCAATCGTAGCCAGCCAGGCGCGACCGTAGAGCGCGTACGCACCAGTCAGCGTGCTTAGAAAATTGCGACCCGGCAGGTGCTCGGGCAGGCGATTGGCGACCCGGAAGAAAGAGATCAGGCCCGCAAGCACCATGCCGCCGATGCAGACGCCGAGCACGCCAAGCCCGGTGAGGATATACTTATGCGCGAGCGGATCGGTGGTGAGCCAATCCCAGCGATACCACGTGATCGAACCCGTGAGCAGGGCGACTCCGACGAGTCCGAGCAGGCGATCCATCACCACGGAAAGAGCGGCGGAGGTCTTTCGCCCCACCGGCGCTTCCTTCAAAAGATAATAGCCCTTCACCAAATCCCCGCCGGTTCCGCCAGGAATGAAGAGACTGAAGAACAGTCCCACCATGAGCAGGCCATACATGCGCCACCAGGAGATGCGAATGCCCTGCACGCGGAGCAGGATCTGCCAACGGACGCCCGCGAGCAGTTCGAACAGGCCGTAAGCGCCAACCCCCGCAGCGAGCCACCACCAGTCGGCTTGCTCCACGGCATCCTTCAGCGCCTGCTGTTTGACCGGGTCGCGGAAGACCCACCACAGCAGGCCCGCCGTGAGGCCAAACTGCAAAATCCAGAGAAAGAACTTTTTCACAGGGCGAGATTACTCGCCGAAGCGCTCCTTCCACTTGGCGAACGCAGTCGTGATTTCCTCACGGGTGCGGCGCGGACTCATTTCAAAGACGAAAAGCATGTTGGCTGGGATCAAGGGGATGAGCTTATCGTATTCCACGTCCCCCGTGAAGGGTGCCATGTGGTCCCGTCCGGGCCACTTGGTGTCGTGGAGAGGGCATCCCATCAGTCTAGGCGCGACTTTCTGCATCCACTCCACATGATCGAGGAAGCCGAGGTTATGTTTGACCTGAAC
>CBHXZU010000440.1:0-5655 GCA_966125105.1 uncultured Prosthecobacter sp. | reverse complement strand
TTCCACGGACACCGCATTGGCGGGCCGCGGGGTTCCAACCCCAGGCAGGTCATTCACGACGCCGCGCACTTTGCCGGGATTGGTCACGATCCGGAAGGGGCTACCCATGTGCATAAAATAAAACGCTCGCCGCGAGCGACATGCGCGAGCATTCGTGACCAAAAAGCCGCGGTTTCCGGCGTAAAACACGACACAAGCTCCGCATTTGAGCGTTCTGTAATCGGATCGATCGTCTACCGTGAACCCGCGGCGGCGGTATGCACGACTTCCCCACCCGTGCTCTGCGCTTCGCCTCGCCCAGGATTCTTTGTGCCATCACTCACGCGAAACCAGATGGCGTAGAGCGCGGGAAGGAAGGCGAGCGTCAGGACTGTGCCAACGGCGGTGCCTCCAATGAGCACGTAGGCCATGGATCCCCAAAACACCGAATGCGTGAGAGGCATGAAGGCCAGGACGGCGGCCAGTGCGGTCAGGATGACCGGTCGCGAGCGTTGGACGGTCGCCTCGATGATTGCGTGATACGGATCCAGGCCCTCTGCTTGATTGGTGTGAATCTGCCCGATCAAGATGAGCGTATTGCGCATCAAAATGCCGGACAGCCCGATCAGGCCGAGGATGGCATTGAATCCAAATGGCTGTTGGAAAATCAGCAGCGCTGGCACGGCGCCGATCAATCCGAGCGGACCGGTCAGTATCACCATCCACATCGCGGAAAATGACCTCACCTGGATGATGATTACCGCGAGCATGAGCAGAAGCATGATGGGAAACAATGGGGCCAACGCTGAGTTCGCCTTGGTTGCCTCTTCGATCGAGCCGGCTATCTCCACACGGTAATTCTCGGGCAGAGTCTTTCGAAGCGGCTCGAGCTTCGCCCAAATGCGGGAAGAGACATCCGGCGGCTGAGTGGCTTCGCTATTATCACCCCGCACCGTGATGGTGGGAACGCGATCCCGTCGCTTCACGAGCGGATCTTCCGATTGGATTTCAACCTGCCCGATCTGGCTCAGAGGAACCGCCTTTGCGTAACTCGTAAGAAGGGTGAAATCCTCCAGCCTGCTTGGGTCCAGCCGCTCGGAACCCGCGCTTCTCGCGACGATGTTTACCGCTCGAATATTCTCACGAGCCTGGCTGATGGTTTGGCCATTCAGGAGAAATTGCAGCTGCTGTGCTGCGTCCGCCGGCGAAAGGCCAATCAACCGCAGCCGCTCTTGATCCAAAAGGAAGTGCATCTTGGGAGCGCGCTCTCCCCAATCCACGTTCACCGTGCGCATGTCGGGATCCTGGCGCATGACACCTTCCACCTTGCCGGCGATTTCCCGCACCTTGGCCGGGTCAGGTCCCATCACCCGAAAGGCGACTGGGAACGGCGAGTAGGGGCCGAATACCAACTGCGTCGCGCGAACTCGCGCCTCCGGCGCCAAGCCATCGGCAGCCGCCTGGCGCAAGCGCAACTTCAGTCGATCCCTTGCCCCGGCATTCTCGGTGAGAACGACGATCTTTGCGAAGGAGGGATCGGGCAGTTCAGGATTGTAGGAGAAGAAAAATCGCGGCGCGCCCGCACCAATATAGGAGGTGACGGTTTTCGGTTCCGGTTGTTGCGACAACCAGTGCTCAATCTTTTTTGCCGCGGCGCTGGTGGACTCGATGCTGGTCCCCAACGGAAGCTGGACCTCCACCAGCAATTCCGGCCGGTCCGATTGCGGGAAGAACTGTTTCTTCACGGGAACCATCCCTGCTCCCGACAGCAGAAACGCCCCCGCCACGATCGCGGCAACGGTGAACTTTCTCCGCACGCACCAAGTGATCAAACGGCGGAACCGCTGGTATCCGGGAGTGGAATAGATCCCTGCATGCCCTCCGCTCACCGTCTTGATTTCGGGCAGAAGTTTCACCCCGAGATAGGGCGTAAACGCGACCGCTACGATCCACGAAGCGACGAGGGAGAAGCCCACGATCCAAAAGATATTGCCGGCGTATTCTCCCGCGCTGGAACGGGCGAAGCCTACGGGCAGAAAACCGATCACGGTGACGAGCGTCCCCGTCAGCATCGGCCCAGCAGTGTGGCTCCAGGCGTATGCCGCGGCCTGGATGCGGCCCATTCCCTCCTCCATTTTCACCACCATTGATTCGATTGCGATGATCGCATCGTCCACGAGGAGCCCGAGCGAAATGATGAGCGCTCCCAGGGTGATCCGATCAAAGACGCGATCGGTCATCATCATGACCACAAAGACCGCGCCCAAAGTCAGCGGGATCGCAGCCACGACGACGATGCCAACTCTCCAACCCAAACTGAGAAGGCTGACCAGCATCACCACGCCGACTGCCATGGCAAACTTGAGCATGAACTCGTCCACCGCCGAGCTGATGTTCACAGCTTGATCGGTGATCTTCTTCAGGCTGACTCCCAGCGGCAGGCTCGAGGAAATCTTGCCGCTCTCCAGCTGCAGCGCATCGCCAAGATCGAGCCCGTTCCAGCCCTCTTTCATCACGACGCTGAGCAACAAAGAGGACTCTCCATTGTGCCGAATGAGGAAGGTGGCCGGATCCTCGTAGCCTCTTGTGACATTCGCGATGTCGGAAAGTTTGAAGCTTTGCCGGCCGGCCACGATCGGCAAATCGCGGATCTTGTCGATGTCGGTATAAGCCCCATCGAGCCGCACAAAGACCTGCGCGCCTTCCGTGTCGATGGAACCTGCGGGAGTCACTGCATTCTGCCGAGCGAGCGCGGCAAAGATGTCCGCCGGGGAGACGCCCAGCGTCGCCAGCCGCGGATAGGAAAACTCGACAAAGATCCTCTCCGGCTGTTCCCCCACAATGTCGACCTTCTTGACGCCCGGCACGTGCAGGAATCTTTGCCGGAGGTCCTCGGCCACGCGGGTTAATTGGCGCAGAGGAAAGCCGGGAGCTTCCACCGAGTAGAGTGCGAATGAGACATCCGAATACTCGTCGTTGACGAAGGGGCCGAGCACTCCCTGCGGCAACTTGCGCGCCTCATCCGCGAGCTTCTTTCGCGCCTGGTAGAACTGCTCGGAAACTTCGCCGGGCGGAGTTTTGTCCACAAGTTGCAGCGTCATCAACGCCAGCCCCGGCCGGGTAATGGTTTCCACCCGATCGTACCACCGCAACTCCTGCAGCCTCTTCTCCAATGGCTCGGCCACGAGGTCTTGCATCTCCTGGGCCGTTGCGCCGGGCCAGACCCCGGTAACGGTGAG
The DNA here is from genome assembly GCA_966125105.1 of uncultured Prosthecobacter sp. GTDB lineage: Bacteria > Verrucomicrobiota > Verrucomicrobiia > Chthoniobacterales > Chthoniobacteraceae > SXWH01. Next base: position 2,437 of record CBHXZU010000440.1, on the reverse strand, counting down.
CACCTTGATCGTGAAGGAGGGATCTTCCGCCCGGCCCAGCTGGAAGTAGGCGTAGATACCCGCGCAAGCCGAGGCGATGATGAAGAACAGCGTGATGGCGCGTTCCCGCACCGCCAGCGCGGACAGGTTAAAACCTTGCATGAGACCTCTTTTCCTCTCGTGCCTGGCTTACGATTTGGCCCTCGTGGAGAAGGTGCGCTCCGAGCGCGACAACTTTTTCACCAGCGCCGACGCCGCGGGTGAGAATGACCTCCTCCCGCCCGATCGATCCAATTTTGACGGAGCGAAACTTCACCTCCGACTTTTCACCGACAATCCAGACTCCCGGTCCGCCACCGCGGTCGTAAACCGCCCCGACTGGCACGCAGACCGACAGGTCTTCCGGCGCGGGATCGGTGACCAATGTAATGGTCACCGTCGAGCCGAGCGGAGCCGCCGCAGCTTCGCCTTCCATGATATAGCGCGCTTCAAAAGTGCGGCTCACGGGATCGGCCGCATCGGAGAGTTGGCGGAGCTTTGCCGGATATGTTTGCTCCTGCCCATAAAGCCTGGCCGCCGCCGTCGTCCCCAAATCAGGCCGCACTCCCTCCGGCAGGTTGATCAAAGCCTCCCGCGGCCCGTCATGCGCCAGCTCGATCACGCTTTGCCCGGCTGCAACGACCTGGCCTGGTTCGCTCAATGTCCTCACGATCACTCCATCGGCGTCGGCTAATAGCACGGCGTACTCGCTCGCATTGTTGCTGACTTTGGCCTGGGCTTCCGCCGCCTCGAACTGCGCTTTGGCGCTATCCAACGCAGCCTGGGCATGATCGTGCTCCTGATGCGAAATCAGGCGGGACGCGAGGAGCATGGCCGACCTCGTTTCATCCGACTTGGCTTGAGTGTATTTGGCCCTGGCCGCCTCGACGTTTGCTCGTTGCGCGGCGAAGGAGAGATCGAGATCCAGGGAATCCAGCCGCATGAGGACCTGGCCTTTTCGGACTCGCTGCCCCACGTCCACCAACCGCTGCAGGATTTTCCCTCCGACTCGGAAGCCCAAATTGCTTTGCACCCGCGCATCCACGATCCCGGTGAAAGTGCGGCGAGTTGCGCCCGCCGCGGCCGCTTTGAAAAGCTGCACGCCCGGAGCCTGGAGACGCGGATCTTTCACCGCCGGCTTGGAACACCCGCCGGTCAGAAGAGCAACTGCCAGCGACGCGACAGACAGCCAAGTGGCTAACCGCGCGTGGCCACTCCGATTTTCGCGGTCGAACTTACTTTCGCGGTTTTCCGCACCGGACCGATGTATCACTTCTACGGTGCCGCATTCTGCTACCAGCGATTCATGCCACGCGTCGGTTAGCTCTTTGTCGGAAGGTGTATTCATATTGCCTCCTGTCGACTCACGCATTCATGGCGCGCGATAAAATGGCCTGATGCAGCCAGCGGGGTGTCGCCCACGTAAAGACGGCCATGGCCTTGTTTGCGAAGCCTGGCACGATGCTCATGCGACCTGCGTCCAAGGCACGGATGCCGGCGCGCGCGACGGGCGCCGGTTGCATCATCAGTAGCTTCAACATTGGCGTAAGCTTTTGTTGTGCTGCGGTGGCGAATCCGGTGTCGGACATGCCCGGACACAGCGTGGTGACCGTGATGCCATCGCGCTTGAGTTCCCGATGCAGCGCTTCGCCCAGGCGCAACACGTACGCCTTGGCAGCCGCATACACGGCGAACTTCTCCACGCCTTGAAAGGCCAGAACACTGGCGACGAGCAGGATCTTCCCGCGCCGCCGTTGCCGCATGTCTTGGGCAAACAAATGCGTGACCGCAGTCAGGCTGGCAATGTCCAGCTGCACCATCGCCATTGCGGCATTCAGCTCGGTTTCGAGGAATGATCCTTGCAGCCCGTGGCCGGCATTATTGATCAGGATATCGATCTCGATGCCTCGCTCGCGAAGTCTCCCGTGGATCTGGGCAACCGCCGAGATGTCGGAAAGGTCAACCTGTTCGACAATGACCTGAATCCGATGCTGCTGACGCAATTTCTCCGCGAGGGTTTGCAGCCGGTCCAGCCGGCGCGCGACGAGCACCAGCGGATGGCCTTGCTCGGCATATTGCCGGGCAAATTCCTCTCCAAAGCCACTCGATGCGCCGGTGATGAGTACCCACGACGCGGATGAAGTTCCGGCGGTTGGCGTTGATTTGTTTATGGATGTTGTGTGCATATACACAGTTCGGTGCCGGTTTGCGTGGTTTGGATTTTTCCCAAGCTAATTCTTTAGGGCGGACGCGTTGTTGCTCTAAACCAGCATCGACTGCTGGGCGGAGATACCTGCCGTCGCGCCGTGCGATGATGCCATGGTGACCGAGGGCATGAGGGGATTGGCGAGGTCGCCCGCGGCGTAAATGCCGGGCATGCTGGTTTCGCGGCGCTCGTCGACCTTGAGGACGATGCCGA
>CBHXZU010000439.1:0-5660 GCA_966125105.1 uncultured Prosthecobacter sp. | reverse complement strand
GCTCCTTGCGGGAGCCGCAAAGACTGACTCACGCCGAGAGGCGCCCTTTGCGGGAACCGCAAAGACCGACTCTCATCGTGCTGCAATTCTATAACGATTGGCAAAAGTCGTTTCCGAATCGCCACGACTTCCCGCCAACAATCCCACCCGAACACGGCTCATCAGAGCCACGCCGCTGCAGGCGCTTGCGGTGGCGGAAATCACTTTCAGCAATCGCTCTCTATTCGAAATTGCAAAACCAGCACCGCATGCCGGAATTTGGCGCGCGCATGCCGTAATCCGAAAGCGCATCCGGAATTCTCGTTCCAGGTGCTTGATAACGACCCCGCTTAGGTATCGAAAGGCAGTTCGCCGTCCTTGTAGCGGCGCTTTCCTGGGGATGATTTCCCACCCTGCACTTTCTTTTTCGCAGGCTCTTCCTGTGTGGGCTGAGGCTCTTCCTCGACAGGTGTCTCAGCCTCCACGGTCCCAGCATCCTCAAAGTGCGTTTCAGTTTGCGTCACTTCTTCGAAGTGTGTCTCGGTCGGTGGCGCTTCCTCGTAGTGCGCTTCGATTTCCGGTCCCGCGTCTACTTCTCCGTGCACCGCTGCACTTTCGCTTTCCGGTTGCACCTCTGCCGTCGCGGCTTCGCCTCCACCGATATTCAGGGAGCCGGAAAAAATGCCGCCCTTGTCGACGGTGATCGCTTTCGCGTGGACAGTGCCCTCCAAGGTCCCGCCCTTATTGATCACGACTTTGTCGGCGACGATCTCGCCCCGAGCTTTGCCACTCACCTCAAAGAGCTTCGTGTGAACGGGCCGAGGAAACTCCACATCGCTCTTTCTCTCCACCAAGATATGCGCGGATTCGAGGCTGCCGGAGAGCCTGCCCTTTAACTGAAGCGTCGCTGTGCCGGTGCAAACAATGCAGCCGCGCAAGCTGCCCTCCAGATATACTTTGCCGCACATCAGCCGCGTGCTGGTTACGTCACCCTTTGACGTCACATACACATCACCGGCCGTTTGCACGCTTCGCCCGAATGGGCCGGATATCTTGAAGTCACGCAAATCCATATACGCCCCGCAATCAGGGCACATCGTGCTTTGCGCTTCCTTGCTCAGCGTCTGCTTGCCGCCGCAGGTGAAGCAAGTAACCTCGCGCTGGCGATCGCCGAGGACGAGGCGCGTCAGTTTCGAGAAGAGCGATGGCTCTTTGACGATGCTCTTCTCACCCGCGAGCATCCGCTCGAGGTTATAGTGCTGCTGGCACTTCCGGCAAAAGGTGCTTTTGGCCGCGACGGATTCCTCCTGTGTGAACCCGCAATGCGGGCACACAGCCGCCATCTTCTCACTGTGTTTACGGACGTTTTTGGCCACGGATTTGCCGGATTCAGCGGCGGCCGACGCGCCTGCGCCGCTGAGCGACCTCGCGCAAGCGCGGTGGAGGGACGCGTGCCGCGACCGTTACCGGCATCGGGACGTCCTCACCACCGCGCGCATGCGCGAAAAATGCCGTTGTTTAGCGCTGCTGGCCCTGCGCGGGAGCGCGGACGATTTCCGGCTGGCGCATAGCCACCTTGTTCGGCGTGACTTCCGATTTACCGACGAAGGTCGCGCCCTCCTCGATCACGAGGCGGGTCGCCTTGAGATCGCCGTAAAGCACCGCGTGGGACTTCAATTCGCAACGCTCTTCCACGGTGATGTTTCCATGCACCTTGCCGAGCACCGTCACGGACTTGGTCTTGATCTCGCCCTTGATCTCCGCGTTTTCGCCGACCGTCAGGACGCCGTTCGAGCTGATCTCGCCTTCGACTTTACCGTCGATGGTGAGTTCGCTTTGGAACTTGATCGATCCCTTGATTTCGACGTCCGCGCTGAGGAGGTTTTTGGAGTGTGTGAGAGGTTCCGGCATGATTGTGGTGTATGAATTTCGTTAAGTAAGCCGCCCCGGCATTTGCCGGAACGCGCGGAAGTATGGGTGGGGGTGAAAGTGTGTCAACGTCCCGCGCGAAACTTGTGTCGCGTTCGCGCGAAAAACGGTGCGATCGTCACATCAACTCCTCGGCAGGATATGTCCAAATCTCACTGAGAGTTGGGTGATAGTGCGGGATTTCCGCGAGTTGACGCGCGGTCGAACGGAATCCCATCGCGACGACAATTTCATGAATCAACTCGGACGCGTGAGGTCCCACGACGGCACCGCCGAGGATTTCTCCGGAATCCTTCGCGGCGATGAGTTTTACAAAGCCGTGGATCTCTCCGATGCACATGGCCTTCCCGTGATCGGCGAAGTGGTATTTCGCGCAGTGGAAGTCGATGCCCTTCTCGCAGAGCTCCTGCTCATTCGCGCCGCAGAACGCGACTTCGGGATCAGAGAAGATGCCGTAAAGCTTTAGTCGGTAATCGGTTTGCTCGAGCGTCCCTTCGCTCTTGCCGAGAACGCGAGCGGCATTCCGGGCGGCCAGTTCCCCCTGCTGGATGGCGATATGCACGATCTCGTAAGGACCCGCGACGTCGCCAGCGGCGAAAATGTGCGGCTGGGAGGTTTGTTGCGTGGTCTTTACGATCGGGCGCCCTCGATCCAGGTCCATTCCGGCGGCAGACAGTGCCAACTTCTCCACCGCAGGCCGACGCCCCAGCGCGTAGAGGATTTGCTCGGCCGAGATCGTCTTTTCCATCCCTTCGTGCTCGAATACGACCTCTTTCCGGTCGCCGACTTGCCGCGCATCGATCAACCGCGTGCAGGTGAAGACTTCGGCGCCATTGGCGATCAATCCATCGCGAAGGGCTTCGGCAACATCGATATCACTTCCGGTGAGCAACTGAGGGCCGCGCTGAATGATCGTCACTTTCCGGCCCACGCCCGCGTAGTAGCTCGCGAACTCCACTGCCGTCGCGCCGCCACCGAGGACGATGACGGATTCCGGGACTTCCGACGCTTCGAGCGCGTCGTCGGTCGTCCAGGCGCCCGCAGCGGTAATGCCAGCGAGCGGGGGCGGCGTAACTTCCGAGCCTGTGGCCAAAAGAAATCCCCGAGCTGTCACGCGCTGCGGCTCGCCACCGTCGCGGAGCGCCACTTCCACCGTGTTGGCATCTACAAAATGCGCCGTGCCGCGGATCAATTCGAACGGTCCGTCGTGTAATTGCTGTTTTCGGTAGTCGGCAAAATCTGCGATCAGCCGTTGTTTGCGGGCGAGAATTTCCGGACCCTTCACTTCCAATTGTCCGGCGCGCAGGCCAAACTCGGCGGCCCGCCGCACCGATACCGCCCGAGCAGCAGTTGCGAGCAGTGTCTTACTTGGCATGCAACCGCGCAGGATGCAAAGCCCACCGAGTTCCTCGGCCCCGTCGATCACGACTATATTCAAGCCAAGTTTGGAGGCTGTCCGGGCTGCGGCGTAGCCGGCGCTTCCGCCACCAATGATCGCGAAGTCGTAGGTCATAATTTGTCGGGGATTACTTCGTAGAGCTGATGGTATTGCGGCAGGTGCAATTCGGCTCGCGCGGGCAGCTTGCCCTGCACTTCCACCTCACCGAGCGATTTGACGAGTCCGCGTTGCTCTGGGGAGATGTAGCGGAGAAACGGGGGCGCGAGCCGCGGGGTTTTAGCCAGGACGTCCCCCAGCGGTTTCACGGTCGGTCGCGATACGCCGAGGACCTTTTCCGAATTGCTTGTGATCAGCAGTTCATCGCCTTCACCTGCAGTGTGGGACAGATCGTCGATGATCACGTAGCGGACGCCCCGGGCGCGCAGGATGGCGGCCGCATCCTCGAGTTTCTCGGAGAGAAAGAAGTGGGCGCTATCCACGATGCCTCCGAGACTCTGATGACTCGTCCCGGTCACGCCCGGCTGCCCTGACCAATACGCCACTTGCGGCGACGCCCACCACGGCGCGAGGAAAGCCCCATTCCCCGCGTTTTTCATGAACTCCGCCACACGTCGCCATTCCACCTGCACTGCGAGGCGCCAGGCGCGTCGATCCACGGCGGCGGGATCCGGGTGCAACGTCTTTGACCAGGCGAACGCCATCGGGATCAGCGCCGTCAATCCCGCGAGCCAGCCGCACGTGCCGATCGCTCCGAGCTGCCAGGGAATGGAAAACGCCACAGCGAGCGCAAGGTAGTAGCCCCAGCGCAATTGCCAAACCGTCAGGCCGAGCATCACGGCCACAAGCAGCAGCACGCTGAGCGCGCGCTTATCGCGGCGTGCCGCAAACCAAAGCAGCACGCAACTGCTCACCCAGAACAGCCCTGTCCAAAACCAGATCGTGTTCTTCGCGAGGTTGAGGTGACGCAATTCCGCGATGGTCGCGCTCCATGCGGCAAAATGCTCGCGCAACTGGGAGTCGGGCACAGTCAACCTCCACCCGTCGATCGCGATCGCGAGCAACATCACCACCACCAGCGCGATCCAACGCCCGCGAACGGCTCGCGCCACGAGCGCTCCGCGATGGAACAACAAGTGCCGGCCGATGGCACCTGCCAGGAAGAGCAGTGGCTCGTAAAATGACACCCACAACCCGAGCCCCCACGCGACTCCGGCCGCGATCGCCCATCGTTTCGCAAGACGCGCGGGAAGGCCGAAGTCCGCCAGGGCCAGCTCCGCTCCGACCGCTACCGCGATGAGGAGAATCAGCAGCGATTGATGATCCGGCCTGCCGAGGATGGTGCCCTCAACGAGAATGGGACTGATCGCGAAGAACAGCACCATGATCGCGCGGCACGGCAGCCACATCCGCCCGGCCCACCACCATAGCCACGCCGCCGTGATCACCCCCAGAATCGGCGAGATCAGCGCGCCCGCGAGATCCAGCTCCTGGCCAATGAGCGGGCTCTTCGGGAAAAGGACCCCGAGCACCGGTTTGATTACGCCTTTCAGTCCCACAATGAGCCAATCCAGCGGCGCGGTGGTGTGCGGATTGGTCCCCTGCGGGTAATTCTCGAACTCGTGGTGCCGGATCACCCATTGCCCTTCATCCACCATCTTCGCGCGGGTCATCCGCGAATAGCAGTCGCCCTCGTAGAAGTAGATCTTTCCGTCGTTCTGGAAAATGTCCCCGCGATTGTGCGAGCGCGCGACAAACGTGAGCACCAGCAGGAGCAGCAGCGTGAGCCGGGAAAGCAGGCGGCGAAGCTTGATGACGGGCATCCCCCTGCTCACTTGCGCGGATGTCGGCGCGGAGTCCAGCGCTTTGCGCCGGCGCTAGTGAATCGGCTCAAGCTTGTTGTCGTCGTCCCTGTCCCGCTTCCGCTCCTCCCGCTCCCGGCGCTTGTCCAGGTACCACACGATCCAGATGCACAGCTCGTAGAGCGCGGCGATCGGGGCGGCCAGCATGAACAAGGTCGCGAGGTCGGGCGAAGGCGACACGATCGCGCACATCACAAGGATGCCGGTCATGGCGTAAGCCCGCGTGGAGGCCAGCGTCTTGTAGCCGACGATTCCCAGGAAGTTCAGCGTGATTACCACCACCGGCAGTTCGCATAACAGACCGAAGGCGATGCACACGTGCGCGACAAAGGCGCAGTAGGTCTTCAAGTCCCACATGTCCTTCACGTCCATCTTCGCCGTGTACCCGTGGAGAAACTTCAGCATCCCCGGCATGACCTGCACGAAACTAAACAGGACGCCGCCGAGGAAGAGGATGAACCCCACGCCGAGCGCCGGGATGATGTAGCGCTTCT